>NZ_WBKS01000060.1:0-32909 GCF_008868145.1 Micromonospora sp. AMSO1212t | reverse complement strand
GCGGGACGGCTCGGGGGACGGGGCCGGCTCGGACAAGGGACGCTCCTCGATCAGGGTTTCGTCACTGTAGGGCCCCTCCGGCGTCCGTCGCCGCCCCGGTTGTCCGTTCGGTCATGTCGCCTCGGCCGATCGGCGCGGATCGAACCTTTGGCGGCTCGCGGCCGTACCACTGCGCGGGAGGTCGATCACATGGCCGCACGTCGCGCGCTCGCCGCGCTCGCCGCCGTCGCGGCGACGGTGCCGCTGGGCGCCGCGCCGGCCGCGGCGCACGGTGCGCCGACCAGCCCGCTGAGCCGGGCCGCCGCGTGCGGACCCGAGGGTGGCCGGGCACAGACGCCCGCCTGCCGGGCCGCGATCGCCGCCGGAGCGGCGGTACGCGAATGGGACAACATCCGGGTCGCCCGCGTCGACGGGCGGGACCGGGAACTCATCCCGGACGGGGAGCTGTGCAGCGGCGGGCTGTCCGCGTACCGGGGACTGGACCTGCCGCGCGCCGACTGGCCCGCCACCACGCTCACAGCCGGTGCCCGGCACACGTTCCGCTACCGCACCACCATCCCGCACCGGGGCACGTTCCGGTACTACGTCACCACCGGCTCGTACTCGCCGAAGCGGTTGCTGACCTGGGCGGACCTGGAGAAGAAGCCGTTCCTTCAGGTCACCGACCCGCCGATCCGCGCGGGCGCGTACGAGATGCGCGGCCGGTTGCCCGCCGGGCGTACCGGCCGGCACCTCGTCTACGTCATCTGGCAGAACTCGGACACCCAGGACACGTACTACTCCTGCTCGGACGTGATCTTCCGGGCGGCGCGCGGTACGCCGGACCCGTCCCCGGCAGCGCCGAAGGCGAGCGCGTCGCCTCCGCGTACCCTCGCCGGGGCGGCGACCGACGACGAGCCTGCGGTGCCGGTCGCGACGGTGACCGACGGCGGACCGCTGTCCCGGCCGCTCGTGGTCGGCGCGGCGGCGCTCGTCGTCGCGCTGCTCGCGGCGGCGGTGGTCGGGCTGCGGCTGAGCCGCACCGGTGGGCCGCCGCCCGGGCGGCCGTGCGGTGTCCGCAACCACCGCGCCGGGCGGCGCCGGATCTGGTGACTCAGCCGAGCAGATCCTCGATCTCGGCCAGGTCGTTGCCGGCGAGGTCGAGGTTGCCCAGCGCGGCCACGTTGCCCTCCAGCTGGGCGACGCTGCTCGCGCCGATGATGAGGCTGGTCATGCGCGGGTCGCGCAGCGCCCAGGCCAGGGCGAGCTGGGCGAGCGTCTGCCCGCGCCGCTCGGCCACCGCCGCGAGCCCCCGGACCGTCGCCATCGTCTCGTCGTCGAGGTCGCTCTCGTTGAGGAAGACGCTCGTGCGCACCCGGGAGTCGGCCGGGATGCCCTTGAGGTAACGGTCGGTGAGCAGGCCCTGGGCGAGCGGGCTGTACGCGATGCAGCCGGCGCCGACGCGCTCCAGCGTGTCCAGCAGCCCGTCGCTCTCCGTCCAGCGGTTCACCATCGAGTACGACGGCTGGTTGATCAGCAGCGGCGTGCCCAGGTCGCGCAGGATCTCGGCAGCCCGCTCCGTCTGCTCCGAGTCGTAGTTGGAGATGCCCACGTAGAGCGCCTTGCCGGAGCGGACGATCGCGTCGAGCGCGCCCATCGTCTCCTCCAGCGGAGTGTCCGGGTCGAACCGGTGCGAGTAGAAGATGTCGACGTAGTCCAGCCCGAGGCGGCGCAGCGACTGGTCCAGCGACGAGATCAGGTACTTGCGCGAGCCCCACTCGCCGTACGGGCCGGGCCACATCAGATAACCGGCCTTGCTGGAGATCACCAGCTCGTCCCGGTACGGCTTGAGGTCGGTGGCGAGCAGCCGGCCGAAGTTCTCCTCCGCCGAACCGGGCGGCGGGCCGTAGTTGTTGGCCAGGTCGAAGTGGGTGATGCCCAGGTCGAAGGCGCGGCGGACGATGTCGCGCTGCCGCTCGAAGGGCCGGTCCGGACCGAAGTTGTGCCACAGGCCGAGGGAGATGACGGGCAGCTTCAGCCCGCTCCGGCCGCTGCGCCGGTAGATCATCTCGTGGTAACGGTCGTCGCTGGCGAGGTATGTCACCAGGTCATTCTGTCCGCACCGGAGTGCGCACGCAGCGGCGCGGGTACGTTCGGCCTCATGCGTTACGTGCCGCTCGACACCCCCAAGCCCATTTCCAAGATCGGCCTCGGCACCTGGCAGTTCGGCTCGCGGGAGTGGGGTTACGGCCCCGAGTACGAGCGCCGCGCCGCCGAGATCGTCCGGCGGGCGCTCGACCTGGGCGTCACCCTGTTCGACACCGCCGAGCTGTACGGCTTCGGCCGCAGCGAGCGCATCCTCGGCGCGGCGCTGGGCGACGACCGGGCCAAGGTCGTGGTCGCCAGCAAGATCTTCCCGCTGCTGCCGGTCGCGCCGGTGGTGCAGCAGCGCGCGGTCGCCTCCGCCGCCCGGCTCGGCGTCGACGGCATCGACCTCTATCAGGTGCACCAGGCCAACCCGGTGGTCGCCGACACCACCACCATGCGCGGCATGCGCTCGTTGCAGGACGTCGGGCTGGTCGGCGAGGTCGGCGTCAGCAACTACGGCCTGCGCCGGTGGCGGTTCGCCGAGGCCGCGCTGGGCCGTCGGGTGCTGAGCAACCAGGTCCGCTACAGCATGATCGACCGCGGGCCCGAGGAAGACCTCATCCCGTACGCGGAGCAGGCCGGCCGCATCGTCATCGCGTACTCGCCGTTGGCGCAGGGTTTCCTCTCCGGCCGCTACGACGCCACGAACCCGCCGGCCGGGGCGGTACGCCGGGCAAACCCGTACTTCCTGCCGGAGAACCTGGAACGCGGCACCCAGCTGATCGCCACGCTGCGCGAGGTGGCCGACGCGCACGACGCCACGCCGAGCCAGATCGCGCTCGCGTACGTGCTGCGGCACCCGAACGTGGTGGCCATCCCGGGCGCCTCCGGGGTCGAGCAGATGGAACGCAACGCGGCCGCCGCCGAGATCGACCTCGCCGACGACGAGTACGCCGCACTGGTCGCCGCCGCGCACGCGTTCCGCCCGGTCACCGGCCTGGCCGCGGTACCCCGGATGGTCCGCGCCCGCCTCGGGAAGTGAGCGGCGCTCCGGGTGCGTTCGTGGTCGTGGATACGACGACAGGCGCACCCGGAGCCGGACCGCGCTAGCGTGGGTCGGGTGACCGCTCCCAACCAGGTTTCCCCGGTCCCGCCCGCCGACCTGCCGAGCACGCTCGGCGAGCTGCGCGCGACCGGCCACCAGTACCGCACGGTCAAACAGGAACTCCGAGACAACCTCCTCGCCCGGATGGGCTCCGGCGAGGACCGCTTCCCCGGCATCGTCGGCTACGAGGACACGGTGCTGCCCGAGGTCGAGCGCGCGCTGCTCGCCGGGCACGACATGGTGCTGCTCGGCGAGCGCGGGCAGGGCAAGACCCGGCTGATCCGCTCGCTCGGCGGGCTGCTGGACGAGTGGACCCCGGTGATCCCCGGCTCGGTGCTCAACGAGCACCCGATGCACCCGATCACCCCGGCCTCCCGGGCGCTCGTCGACTCGGCCGGCGACGACCTGCCGATCGGCTGGCTGCACCGCTCGATGCGGTACGGCGAGAAGCTCGCCACACCGGACACCAGCGTCGGCGACCTGATTGGCGACGTCGACCCGATCCGCCTCGCCCAGGGGCGCACGCTCGGCGACCCGGAGACCATCCACTTCGGTCTCGTACCGCGTACCAATCGGGGCGTCTTCGCCGTCAACGAGCTGCCCGACCTGGCCGAACGCATCCAGGTGGCGCTGCTCAACGTGCTGGAGGAACGCGACATCCAGGTCCGCGGCTACCAGCTGCGGCTGCCGCTGGACCTGTTGCTGGTGGCCAGCGCCAACCCGGAGGACTACACCAACCGGGGCCGGATCATCACGCCGCTGAAGGACCGCTTCGGCGCGGAGATCCGTACCCACTACCCGCTGGAACTGGAACTGGAGCTGGCGTTGATCCGGCAGGAGGCCGACCTGGTCGCCGTCGTGCCGGAGCACGTGCTGGAGGTGCTGGCCCGGTTCGCCCGCGACGTGCGGGAGTCCCCGTCGGTGGACCCGCGTTCCGGCGTGTCCGCCCGGTTCGCCATCGCCGCCGCGGAGACGGTGGCCGCCGCCGCGTTGCGCCGTTCGGGTCTGCTGGCGGGTTCGGCCGGTGCCGTCGCCTCGGGTGGTGTCGCCTCGGCTGGTGGTGCCGGGTCGGCGTCCCGTCCGGAGGCGCCGGTGGCCCGGATCGGAGACACCGTGTCGGTCACCTCCACGCTGCGCGGCAAGGTCGAGTTCGAGAGCGGCGAGGAGGGGCGCGAGATCGAGGTGCTCGCCCACCTGCTGCGTACCGCCACCGCCGAGACGTTCCGCGCCCGGCTCGCCGGGCTCGACCTGTCCGGCTTCACCGCGCTGGTCGCCGAGGGCGGTGCCGTCGAGACCGGCGAACTGGTCGCCTCGTCCGAGCTGCTGAGCCAGGTCGGCACCGTACCGGGGCTGGCCAAGGTGCTCGACCGGCTCGGGCTCGGCGACGCGCCCAGCCCGGAGGAGGCAGCCGCCGGCATCGAGTTCGTGCTGGAAGGACTGCACCTGACCCGCCGGCTCGGCAAGGACGTCACCGACTCCGGGCGGACCGTCTACGGGGACCGGGACTGACAATGGCCGGCGGCAACCGCTTCCGGTACGGGCAGTGGCGCGGCGGACCCGACCCGCTCGCCCCGCCGTACGACGTGCGCGCCGCGGTGGACGCGGTCGGCTCGGACGTGCTCGCCGGCGGCAGCCTGCGCGAGTCGCTGCGTGAGCTGCTGCGACGTGGTCCGCAGGGGCGAGGCGGGCTGGACGACCTGGCCGCCCGCGCCCGCCGGCTGCGCCGGGACGCGCTGCGCCGGGGCGACCTGGACGGCGCTGTCACCCGGGCCCGGGCACTGCTCGACCAGGCGCTCGCCGCCGAACGCGACGAGCTGCGCGGCCGCGACGGCGACGACGCCCGGTTCGCCGAGGCCGTGCTCGACAACCTGCCCCGCTCCACCGCCCGCGCGGTGTCGGAGCTTTCCGGGTACGACTGGGCCAGCGCGGAGGCGCGGCAGACGTACCAGCGGATCCTCGACGGGCTGCGCGGCGACGTGCTGGAGCAGCGCTTCGCCGGGCTGCGCGACGCGGCGCGGGCCACCGCCGACCCGGCCGTCCAGCGGCAGCTCGCCGAGATGATGCGCGACCTCAACGACCTGCTCGCCCGGCACGCCCGCTCCGAGGACACCACCGACGCGTTCGCCGAGTTCATGCGCCGCCACGGCGAGTTCTTCCCGGAACGCCCCAAGGACGTCGACGAGCTGATCGACGTGCTGGCCCGGCGCGCGGCCGCCGGTGAGCGGCTGATGCGGTCGCTGTCCGACCGGCAGCGCGAGGAACTGGCCGGGCTGATGCGCCAGTCGCTCGGCGACCGGCTGGCCGGTGAGCTGTCCCAGCTCGACGGCCACCTGCGATCACTGCGACCGGACCTGAACTGGCAGCGCGGCGAGCGGGTCCGCGGCGACGAGCCGCTCGGCTACGGCGAGGCCACCGGCGCGCTCGACGAGATCGCCGAACTCGACGAGCTGCTGGACTCCCTCGACCAGGACCAGCCCGGCAACACGCTCGACGACGTCGACGTGGAGGCGGTCGCCCGCACGCTGGGCCGGGACGCCGCCGACGACGTACGCCGGTTGCAGGAGCTGGAACGCGAACTGCGCCGCCAGGGCTGGGTCACCCGGGACGCGGAAGGGCTGACGCTCAGCCCGAAGGCGCTGCGCCGGCTCGCCGGCACCGCGCTGCGGCGCGTCTTCGCCGACCTGACGGCCGGCCCACGCGGCCAGCACGACCTCCGCTCGGCCGGCGCGGCCGGCGAGGTGAGCGGTGCGTCCCGCCCCTGGGAGTACGGCGACGAGCAGCCGCTGGACGTGGTGCGCACACTCACCCGGGCGGTACGCCGGGCCGGTCCCGGAGTGCCGGTGCCGCTCGCGGTCGAGGACTTCGAGGTGATGGAGACCGAACGGCGGGCGTCGGCGGCCGTGGTGCTCTGCGTCGACCTGTCGTACTCGATGATCTCGCAGGGGCGCTGGGGTCCGATGAAGCAGACCGCGCTGGCCCTGTCGCACCTGATGGCGACCCGGTTCCCGCAGGACGCGCTGCAGATCGTCGGCTTCGGCCGGGAGGCGATGCCGCTGACCCAGCAGGAGCTGGCGGCGGTGGAGCCGGACATGCAGCAGGGCACCAACCTCCAGCACGCGCTGCGGATCGCCGGCCGGCACCTGCGCCGCCACCCGGGCGCCGAGCCGGTGGTGCTGGTGGTCACCGACGGCGAGCCGACCGCGCACCTCGACCCGGAGGACGGTGAGGCGTACTTCCACTGGCCGCCGCTGCCGGAGACCATCTCGGCGACGATCCGCGAGGTGGACCGGCTGACCCGGTACGGCGCCACGCTCAACCTGTTCATGCTCGGCGACGACCCGGGACTGCGCCGGTTCGTGGACGCGGTGGCACGGCGCTCGGGTGGCCGCATGTTCACCCCTGACCTGGACGACCTGGGCGAGTACGTGGTCTCCGACTACCTACGAGCCCGCCACGGCCGCCGCTGAGTTCGCTCCCGGCACCCCTCTCTCGCCCTGCTCGCTCTCTCGTCCCTGCTCGCTCTCTCGTCCCTGCTCGCTCTCTCGTCGATCTTGGAGTTGTGGCGCCCAGGATGCCCGGTTCGCGGCGTTCGCGAGGTGCCACAACTCCAAGATCGACGGCTTGCCCGAGGTCTGGGCGCCAGTTCCTGCCGACCTCTCGGGCGAGCACCCGAGATCTCTCCGCGCTCGCCGATCTTGCACTTCGGTGCCCCGCAAACCGCGCGAACAGGGCACCTGGAGGGCTCGAGCTGCAAGATCGCGCGGGTGCCCCCTCCCGCCCCCTCGGCCAGCCCTGCCCTGGGTGGGTCGATCATGAGGTTGGCGGCGTTTGGTGTCCGGTTTGTCGCCGTTAACTTCATGATCGACGCGGTCGGGCGGCTGCGGTGAGGGTGCGAGGGCGCTTCGTGGTGTGCGAGCTGGCGTCGCGGGTCCGTGTGGGTGGGGTGTCCGGTTCGGGGGTGGTGGGCGGCACTCTGAGGGCGGAATCGTCGGTGGGTGGGTGGCGTTGTAACCGGGTGAGCGACCGAGCACCGGCGAGCCCCGCAAGAGGCCGCGTTGCCTGCGGGAACAGCCCTGGGCTGTCGGTCGTTGAGTTCGGTTCTGGCGACGTGAGCCGCGGGGAATGATCCCGGCGGGTTGGTCGTTGAACACGGTTCCGACGACGTGAACCCCCGCGCTGCTCCCCGGTGGCGTGAGCCCGGGAATGATGCTGGGTGGTGGGTCGTTGGACATGCTTCCGGCGCCGCGACGTGGCACCCCTGCCCCGCGGGCAGCCGAGATCCCCTCGAAGACTTTTGAGTGCCTGACGGTGCTCGCACCCGCGCCGACCCCCGTCGGTGTGGGCGTCGATCCCCCGAATGGAGCCCCCATCATGAACACGATTCTGCGGAAGAGCATTCTGGGTGTTGCTGGTCTGGCTTTCACCGGTGGTGTGTTCGCCGGTCCGGTCGCCGCTCACGCGGCGGAGACCACCACGCATGCGAAGCCGGTGTCTGTGACGGTGCAGGGTGACAAGCTGATCCCGCACGGTGTGCAGGGCGCCCAGTCGCGTATCGATCTGAACGACGAGCAGACCAAGAATGTGAAGGCGATCATCGCGGCGACGAAGAAGGCCGGTATGGACGAGCGTGCCGCGGTCGTGTCGATCGCGACGGCGTTGCAGGAGTCGAAGCTGGAGAACCTCGGCCACCTCGGCGACCGCAACGATCACGACTCGCAGGGCTTGTTCCAGCAGCGTCCGTCCAGTGGTTGGGGCACGGTGGAGCAGATCACCGACCCCGAGTACTCGACCACGGCGTTTCTGAAGGGTCTGAAGCAGGTCGACGGTTGGCAGGACATGCCGCTGACCAAGGCCGCCCAGACCGTCCAGGTGTCGGCTTACCCGGACCACTACGCCCAGTGGGAGCAGCAGGCCGCCGACCTCGTCGCCCAGCACTGGAACAAGTAAGACACACGCGTGAAGGCCGGCACCCCGAACCCGGGGTGCCGGCCTTCACTCGCTTGCCGGGTGCGGGGCGACCTGACCCTGGCGCTGCCGGGCGGCGCAGAGTTCGGCCAGCTTCGCGTACGCGGGCGCGCCGATCAGCGCGGTCAGCTCCGGGCCGTACGAGACGTACATCGGCTCGGCGCCGACGTGCGCGTCGGTGGAGGAGGTGCACCACCAGTCGAGGTCGTGCCCGCCGGCGCCCCAGCCGCGCCTGTCGAACTCGGCGAGCGTGGAGATCAGCACCTTCGTGTTGTCCGGCCGCTTGTGCCACTCCTGGTCGCGGCGTACGGGCAACTGCCAGCAGACGTCCGGCTTGTACTCCAGGGGGTGCACCCCGTCGCGCAGCGCCTGGGCGTGCAGCGCGCAGCCGCCACCGCCGGCGAAGTCGGCGTCGTTGAGGAACACGCAGGGGGCGTCCACGTCGCGGGTGGCCGTACGCCGGGCCGGGGTCTTGCCGTCGACCGTGTCGTTCTCGGTCCAGTTCTTGAACCCGCGCCGGAAGTGCTGCCACGTCTGCGGCGTCAGCCGCTTCACCGCGGCACGGACCCGCTTCTCGTCGTCGGAGTCGGTGAAGAACGCGCCGTGCGAGCAGCACCCGTCGGCGGCGCGTCCGGCGACGATGCCGTGGCAGCCCTGGCCGAAGATGCACGTCCAGCGGGACAGCAGCCAGGTCAGGTCGGCGCGGACGACGTGCTTCGGGTCGGCCGGGTCGACGAACTCGATCCACTCCCGGGGAAAGTCCAGCCCGACCTCGCGGCTGCGCGGGTCCTCGGGGTCGTCCACCAGCACGTGAAGCTCGATCTGCCCTGTCACTCGGACCAGCGTACGCGCGGTGACCCCGCCCGGCCGTCGAGCCGACGAAACGTGTTGGCCCTAGGGTCTTTCCCATGCGACTGGGTGTCCTCGACGTCGGTTCCAACACGGTGCACCTGCTGGTGGTCGACGCCCACCACGGCGCGCATCCGTGGCCGGCGCACTCGGAGAAGGTGGTGCTGCGGCTGGCCGAGCAGATCGGGCCGGACGGCGCGCTCACGGTCGGGGGCGCGGACGGCCTGGTCAAGGCGGTCGGTATGGCTCGGGCGGCGGCTGACGGGCTGGGCGCCGAGGATCTGCTGGCGTTCGCCACGAGCGCGGTCCGCGACGCCACGAACGCCGCCGACGTGCTGGCCCGCGTCCGCGACGAGACGGGCGTACGCCTGGAGGTGCTCTCCGGCGCGGACGAGGCGCGGATGACGTTCCTGGCGGTGCGGCGGTGGTTCGGCTGGTCGGCGGGCCGGCTGCTGGCGATGGACATCGGCGGCGGCTCGCTGGAGCTTGCCGCGGGGATCGACGAGCACCCGGACGTGGCGATCTCGCTGCCGCTCGGCGCGGGGCGGCTCAGCCGGGAGCGGCTCGCCGTGGATCCGGCCGGCACGGCGCCGCCGTCGGCCGGGGCCGTGGAGGAACTGCGGGCGTACGTGGACGCGCAGCTCGACCCGGTGGTGGAGCAGTTGACGGCGGTGGGCTGGGAGCGTCCGGTCGCCACCTCGAAGACGTTCCGCATGCTGGCCCGGCTGGCCGGCGCCGCGCCCTCCGGCGCGGGGCTGTGGGCGCGGCGCAGCCTGACCCGTACCGGGCTGCGGCAGGTGCTCGGGTTCATCAGGCACATCCCCCCGGCCCAGTTGCCCGAGCTGGAGGGGGTGAGCGCGCAGCGGGCACACCAGCTCCTCGCGGGCGCGGTGGTGGCCGAGGCGGTGATGCGGCGCCTCGACGTGGACTGCGTGGACATCTGCCCGTGGGCGCTGCGGGAGGGCGTCATCCTGCGCCGGCTGGATCAGCTCGCGCCGATGTGACCGTACGAGCGCTCTGGGTTGCTTTGCGGTTGCTCGTCCCGATGCTCGCTGGCGGTTGGGGCTACCCTCGAAGGCGTGACCTACCGCGTTCCGGTGCTCCTGTCCACGTCCTCGGTCTTCCCCGAACGGACCGCGGCGGCGTTCCAGCTCGCCGCCGAGCTCGGCTACGACGGCATCGAGGTGATGGTCTGGACCGACCCGGTCAGCCAGGACGCGGGCGCGCTGCGCGGCCTCGCCGAGCACTACGGCGTCCCGGTGTTGTCGGTGCACGCCCCCTGCTTGCTCGTCACCCAGCGGGTGTGGAGCCCCGACCCGTGGGAGCGGCTGCGTAGGGCCGCCGAGCTGGCCGAGACGCTGGAGGCGCCGACCGTCGTGGTGCACCCGCCGTTCACCTGGCAGCGCGACTACGCGCGCACCTTCGCCGACGGGCTCGACACCATCGCCGGGCAGTTCGGCGGCGTGCACTTCGGGGTGGAGAACATGTACCCGGTGCGGATGGCCGGGCGGCAGTTCGTCCCGTACGCGCCGGGCTGGGATCCGACCGAGATCGGGTACGCCTCCTACACGCTGGACCTGTCGCACTGCGCGGCCTCGCACACCGACGCGATGGCGATGGCCGACCGGATGGGTTCCGGGCTGGCGCACGTGCACCTGGGCGACGGCACCGGCGAGGGCCGTGACGAGCACCTGGTGCCCGGTCGCGGTGGTCAGCCCTGCGCGGAGATGCTCCGCTCGCTGGCGGGGCGGGGCTTCACCGGCTCGGTCGCGGTGGAGGTGACCACCCGGGGCGCGAAGAGCCGCGCGGTCCGCGAGGCGGACCTGCGGGAGTCGCTGGAGTTCGCCCGGGCCAACCTGACCGCGCCTTCCCCGGTCGACGTCTGACCGGCCGCGCCGCCCCGGCCGCTCGCACGCGGCTGGGGTGGCGCTTGCGGACGCGGCGGCGCGTCGGCCCGAGGGCCGGTGTGTACGCCTGGGTCAGCTCACCGGGGACAGCGGCTGCGCCGGGACGGCCTGCTCGCCGACCGCTGCCCGCTTGCGGGCCCGATGCGCGGCCACGTGCGAGCGGGTGGCGCAGCGCTCGGAGCAGAACCGCCGGCAGCAGTTGGACGAGGTGTCCAGGTAGACGTTGCCGCAGCGGTCGTCGGCGCAGACGCCGAAGCGGGCGCTGCCGTACTCGCAGAGCCACACCGACAGACCCCAGACCGCACCGGCCAGGTATTCGGAGGAGACCGAGGCGCCGCGGCTGGTCACGTGCATGTGCCAGTCCGAGGAGTCGTGGCCGGAGATGCGTGGCTGCACCGGGAACGCCTCGAGCAGCGCGTTCAGCTCCGCCACCGCCTCGTTGTCCCGGCCCGAGGTGCCGTACTCGAAGACGTCCCGGAGGCGCTTCTGCGCCCGCCGGAAGATCGCCAGGTCCCGTTCCGCGACCTCGTCGCGCATCCAGCCCTGCTCGTCCGAGAAGACGGCCCGCAGGCCGTCCAGGTCGTCCAGCCGGGCGTTGACGAGCTCGACCCCGGTCCGGGCGTACGCGTCGAAGTTCACGACACCAACGGTAGACGACTCAGAGCACACGCGGTGCGTCGATGTAGTGGGGCAGGAACCGCGCGTAACCGTCAGTGATGAGGCTCTCGCTCTCGCGTACGCCGGCGCCGGCCGACTCGCCGTCCACGATCCAGCTGCCGAGCACCGTCCGGTTGCCCTCGAACTCGGGCAACGCGCGGAACTCCTGGAAGCAGAAGCCCTCGTCGCCGTAGATCCCCGGGTTGGTGATCTCCGTGTCGCCGGTCACGATGCGTACCGAGCCGCCCTCCCGGCCGAGCAGCGGCTTGGCCACGTACTCGGTCATGCCGCGCGGCGAGTCCAGGTACGCGGGGAGCAGGTAGTCGTGCCCCGGGTACATCTCCCAGAGCACCGCCAGCAGCGCCTTGTTCGACAGCAGCAGCTTCCAGGCCGGCTCGATCCAGGTGGTGGGCGTGCCCGGGTCCAGCGCCGGCCGCCCGTACGGCTCGGCCAGCATCCACTCCCAGGGGTAGAGCTTGAAGCAGGTGGTGATCGGCCGGTCGTCGGCGTCGACGAAGCGCCGCCCGTCCCAGCCGACCCGCTGGATCGGCATGAGCGTCACGTCCAGCCCGGCCTGGCGGGCCGTCTCGGCCAGATAACCGGCGGTGATCTGGTCCTCGCCCGACTCCTCCTCGTCGGACCAGAGCACGTGCGCCCGGGGCTCGTGCAGCCCGGCGCCGATCTTGGCCCAGGCGCCGACCAGCCGTTCGTGCAGGCTGTTCCACTGGTCGGCGTCCGGCCGGGTGTGCTCCAGCCAGTACCACTGCACGATGCTCGCCTCGACGAGCGCCGTCGGGGTGTCGGCGTTGTACTCCAGCATCTTCGGCGGCCCGCTGCCGTCGTACCAGAGGTCGAACCGGCCGTAGAGCGTCGGCGGGGACTCGCGCAGCGAGCGGGCGACCGCCTCGGCGGCCCACTGGGGGATGCCGAACTCGGCGTACCGGCGGCGGGCCACCACGTGCTCGGCGGCGGCCACCGACATCCGGTGCAGCTCCTCCGTGGCCTCCTCCAGCCGGAGCACCTCGTCGAGCGTGAACGAGTACGCCGCCGTCTCGTCCCAGTACGACATGATCTCGCCGTCGGGCAGCTCGGTGTCGACGTACACCAGGCCCTGGGCCCGGATGGTCTCGTCCCAGCCGGGGCGCGGCGTGCTCGCCTCGCGGCGCACGTCAGCCGCCGCAGGAGGCGAGGTGGGTGCCGAAGCCGCCCCGCTCGGGCAGCGCGGCGGTCGGGGCGGGCTCGCCGCGCGCGGCGGTGGCCGGAGCGGGGACACGCAGCGCGACCGCGACGGTGTCGCCGCCCCCGCCGGCCGGCCCGAGCGCGCAGTCGTCATCGTCGTCGTCGTAACCGTTGTTGCAGCCGGAGAGCGCGAGGGCCAGCGCGGTCAGCGCGCCGAGCTGCACGGAGGCCGAGCGGAGCCGGCGCCGGGGGTGTCGTCGATCCACGTGAACGTTGTAGCCGATCCCCGCCAGCCGTGGGTGCCCGGCCCGGACCGCGGGGCGGGAGGGAGTGGGCCTCGGACGCACCCGGCGAGGGCCCGGTGGTGAGCGTTACGCTCGGCTCATGCTCCGTTCCGTCATCCTCGCCGCCTCCCGGTCTTCCCAGGTGGAGCGGCTCGTCGCGACGGCCCCGTTCACCCGGGACGTCGTCCGCCGGTTCGTCGCCGGCGCCGCCACCGACGACGCGCTGCGCGCCACCCGCGAGCTTGTCGCCGACGGCCAAGCGGTCACCCTCGACTACCTGGGCGAGGACACCACCACCCCGGAGCAGGCGAACGCCACCCGGGACGAGTACCTCACGCTGCTCAGCGGCCTCGCCGCCGCCGGGCTCACCCCGGCCGCCGAGGTCAGCGTGAAGCTGTCCGCGCTGGGCCAGATGTTCGACGAGCAGCTCGCGTACGACAACGCGCGGGCGATCTGCGCGGCGGCCGACGCGGCGGGCACCACTGTCACGCTGGACATGGAGGACCACACCACCACCGACTCGACGCTGGACATCCTGGCGAAGCTGCGCAAGGACCACCCGGGTACGGGCGCGGTGCTCCAGGCGTACCTGCGGCGGACCGAGTCGGACTGCCGGGAGCTGGCCTCGGCCGGGTCGCGGGTGCGGCTGTGCAAGGGCGCGTACAAGGAGCCGGAGTCGGTGGCGTACCAGTCCGCCCGCGAGGTGGACAAGTCGTACGTGCGCTGCATGAACGTGCTGATGTCCGGCGACGGCTACCCGATGCTCGCCACGCACGACCCGCGGCTGATCGCGATCGGCGAGGACCGGGCGCGCTGGTTCGACCGCGACCCGGGGCGGTTCGAGTTCCAGATGCTCTACGGCATCCGCCCGGAGGAGCAGCAACGTCTGGTCGGCGAGGGCTACACGGTGCGGACCTACGTGCCCTACGGCGACCAGTGGTACGGCTATCTGATGCGCCGGCTCGCGGAGCGCCCGGCCAACCTGGCGTTCTTCGGCCGCGCGGTGCTGTCGAAGAAGTGAGTCAGTCGTTCGACCAGGCCCGGGTGCACAGCACGAGGCGGTAGCCGTCCGGGTCGGCGAACGTGACACCCCACCTGTCCCAGTACGGGCCGGCGGAGACCCTGGTCCCGCCGGCTCGTTCCATTCTCGGGACCAGTTCGTGGTCGGCCGGGCCGTCGAGGTAGAGCACGAACAGGTCCTCCCCGGTGGGACGCGGCTCGACCGTGAGCGTCGAGCCGCCGACCAGTTCCAGGTGCCAGCCGGCCCCGGGCAGGCCGAGCATCACCAGGTCGTGCTCGTCCGCGTGACCGCCCTCGCTCCGGTAGAGCACGTCCAGGCCCAGCCCTTGCGTCCAGAAGCGTTCGGCGGCGGCGAGGTCGCGGCTCGGGCGGGCGAGGCGTACGTGGGTGTCGGCGGTGATCGGCATGCCGGGATCGTGCGCTCTCGCCTCGGGTTGAGGTCAAGCTTGACGAGCTTGGCTAATGATATTAGCTTTACGGCTATGATGGTTAGCCAGGTGGCGCGGGACGGCGGCACGATCGCGTACGAGGTGCACGGATCGGGGCCGCTCGTGGTCCTCGCGCACGGCATGGGGGAGAACCGGGCCGCCTTCCGGCACCTGACGCCCCGGCTGGTCGCGGCCGGCTACCGGATCGCCCCGGTCGACGTACGCGGGCACGGCGACTCCAGCCCGCACTGGCCCACGTACGCCCCCGAACAGGTGGGCGGCGACCTGCTCGCCGTGGTGCGGGCGCTCGGCGGCGGCCCGGCCACCCTGGTCGGCAGCTCGTCCAGCGCCGCCGCGGTGGTCTTCGCCGCCGCCGAGGCGCCGGAACTGGTGAGCGGGATCGTGCAGGTCAGCCCATTCGTCGGCACCCCGAAGCCGAACCCGTTGATGCGGGTCGCGCAGGCCGCCGTACTCCGTAGTCCCCGCCTGTTCGGGCTGTTCCACCGCACGCTGTTCCCGTGCGGGCGCCCGGCGGACGACGCCACGTACCGCAGGGAGCTGGTCGCGAAGCTGCGCGGGCGGATGGCCGCGGTGCGGGGCGTGGTCGCGCCGGCCGACCCGCACTGGACCGCGCGGGCACCCGAGGTACGCCGGCCGGTGCTGGTGCTGATGGGTACGAAGGACCCGGACTTCCCCGACCCGGGCGCCGAGGCGCGGGCCGCGCGCCGGCTGTTCGCCGTCGCCGAGGCACGCATGATCGCCGACTCCGGCCACTACCCGCACGCCGACCAGCCCGACGCCACCGCCGCCGACCTGGTCGATTTCCTGGCGGTGACGGCCGGTGCCTAGGGCCGGCCTGACCCCGGCGACTGTCGTGCGGGAGGCCGCCGTGCTCGCCGACGAGGTCGGTTACGACCGGCTGACCCTGGCCGCGCTCGCCGCCCGGCTCGGCGTCGCGCTGCCGAGCCTCTACAAGCACGTCCGGGGCGTGGACGCGCTGCACCAGAAGCTCGCCGTGCTCGCCACCGCCGAGATCGCCGACGTGCTCACGGCCGCCGCCGCGGGCCGCTCCGGTGGCGACGCGTTGCGCGCCGTCGCCGCCGCCTACCGGGCGTACGCGCGGCAGCACCCCGGCCGCTACCCGGCCGCGCAGCGGGCGCCCGACCCGGCCGACCCCGAGCACCTGGCCGCCGGAGAACGCGCGGTCGGCGCGGTCCGGGCGATCCTGCTCGGGTACGGCCTCGACGGCGACGCCGCAACCGATGCCATCCGGATGTTCCGGGCTGCCGTGCACGGCTTCGTCGCGTTGGAGGCGGCGGGCGGATTCGGGCTGCCCCGCGACACCGACCGCTCCTTCGACCAGATGATCGCGGGACTGGACCGCGCCTACCTCTCCTGGGGGAACCGATGACCGCGCTGCTGCTGGGCGTGATCTTCCTGCTGGAACTGGCCCTGCTGGGCTCGGCCGGGTACTGGGGCTTCACGCTCGACGCCGACTGGCCGGTACGCCTGCTGGCCGGACTCGGCGCGCCGCTGGTGATCGCCGTGGTGTGGGGGCTGTTCTGCTCGCCGCGTGCCGCCGTGGCGCTGCCCGACCCGGCCAAGCTCGCCTTCCAGGCCGCCTGCTTCCTGACCGGCGGTCTGCTGCTCGCCCTGGCCGGGCACGCCGTACCCGGCGTCGCGCTGGTGGCCCTCTGGGCAGCCGACAAGACCGCGCTGACGCTGACCGGCACCCCGATCTGAGAGATCTTGGTACGAACCGGCCCCTATCAGGGCGCTTTCGTACCAAGATCTCGGGGCGAGGCGGAACAGCGGCGGGACTCTTTCCCGGAACGCCCGATTGGTCGTACCCTTCGCCGGTGACCGACGGCGACGAGCAGCCTCCCGGCCGGACGACGGACGGCGACGAGCCTCGTTCCACCGGCAGCACCACCCCGGGCGCCGCCCCCGTCGCCGACGTGGATGCCGCCGACGCAGCCCCGTCGTCGGCGGACCGCGCCGACGCCGCACCCCGGCCCGCCGACGACGCACCGGCGGGCGACGGCGAACCCGCGCCCGGGTCGAGCGAGAACGCCGGCAACGCGCCCGATGTCAGCGACCCGGCAGCGGACGCCGGCCCGCCGCCGCGCCCGACCGGGGCGACCGAGGCGGACGCGGACCCGCCGTCACATCCCGTCGCACCCCCGGTCGCGGACACGAGTCCGCCGCCACATCCCGTCGCGGACACGAATTCATCGCCGTACCCCGTCGCGGTACCCGCGCCGTACCCCGGACCGCCGGCGCAGCCGGGCCAGGCGGGGACGCGGACGGTGCGGTCACGGCGGCGGTGGCCGCTCTGGACCGCGCTCGGGCTCGCGCTCGGCCTGGTGGCGGGCGCCGTGCCCGGCGTACTCCTGCGGGGGTCGGCGCCGGACGCGGCCGGGCGGCCGGCCGCGAAGGGCGACCCGGGCACGGCGGCCCAGCGGCGGCTCGGCGAGCGGATGCTCGCGCTGCTGGACCGGCAGGCCACCGCACTCGTCGGCGCCGACCGGACCGGCTTCCTCGCGATCGCCGAGCCGGCGGCCCGGCCGGCGCTGAGCCGCCGGTACGCGGCGCTGCGGGCGCTGCGGGTCACCACCTGGCGGCCGGCGGCCGACGGGGTGCCGGCGGAAGTCGGCGAGCGGCCGGGGGAGTGGCGGTTCGTGGTGACAGTCGGCTACTGCTTCGTGGTGCCGGACTGCGCGCCGAGCACAGTGGAGGTGGGCACTCGCTGGCGGCTGGCGGGGGAGGAACCCCGGCTGACCGCTGTGGACCCGTCGTCGACGGACCCGGCGGGCGTGCGCCCGTGGCAGGTGAACGACCTGGCGGTGGCGGTCGGCAAGCGGGCGGTGGTGGCCACCACGCCGGCCCAGCGGGGCAGACTGCCCGGCCTGCTCGCCCAGGCCGAGACCGCCGCCCGGGCCGCGGACCGGTACGCGATCGGCGGCCGGCCGCCGGACCGGTACCTCGTCTACTACGCCGGGAAGAGCGAGTGGCAGCGCTGGTACGGCGGCGGGCGGCCGAAGTGGACCGCCGGTTACGCGGTGGGCGTCGGGGGTGGACGTCACGACGTCGTGCTCAACGCCCAGATCGTCACCCCGGCCGGCATCGACGACCTGCTCCGGCACGAGCTGACCCACGCGGCTTCGCTGCCCGACCGGGGCTACGCCGACCGCGCGGACTGGTGGCTGGTGGAAGGGCTGGCCGAGTACGCCGGTGCCGACGGGCAGCCCGTGCACCGCTACGACGGCCTGGCCGAGGTGCGGGACCTGCTGCGCGGCGGGTGGTCCGGGCGACTGGACGCGGTGGCGCCCGCCGACGACGCGAGCGACGACCGGGTCGGCGGCGCGTACGGCGTGGGCTACCTGGCCGTGCGGCATCTGGTCGACAGGTACGGCGAGCAGCGGATGCTGGACTTCTACCGGGCCGTGGTGCACCAGGGCCGGACCCCGGAGCAGGCCGCCGACGAGGTGTTCGGCGACCCGTGGTCGATGCTGCACGACGACTGCGTCGCCTACGTGCGGGCCGTCGTCGGCTGACACGTCGACGCCTGTCGACGGGTCGTAGCATGGGCCGGGTGGCCCGCACTCCCTCGCCGCGGTTGCCCGCGGCCCGCCGCCCCCGTCTCGTCACCGTAGTGCTCGCCGTCGTCGCGCTGACCGGCACGACCGCCGCGTCCTGCGGCGACGACGCCCCGGCGGTCACCGTCGCCGAGGTGGGCCGCGCGCCGGTGAGCGAGGTGATCGACGCTCCCGCCACGGTGACCGCGCGGGCCGCCGCCACCCTCACCGCGCCCGCCGACGGCACGCTTGCCCGCCTGCGGGTCCAGCCGGGGCAGCGGGTGACCCGGGGGCAGGTGCTCGCGGTGATCGACTCGCCGTCGGCCCGGGACCGCCTGGCAAAGGCGCGGGACGCGCTGCGTGCGGCGAAGCGGGCCGGGCGGGGTGCCGGCGCGGGCGACCTGGGCGGCAGCCGGCGCGGCACCGACCGGGCCGCCGACGAGGCGTTCGCCGCCGCCCGCGCCGCCGCCGGCAAGGTCGGCGACCGGCAGGTACGCGCCGCGCTGCTGCTCCAGGTCCAGTCGGCGCAGCGGCAGTACGAGTCGGCCGCCCGCGCCGCCGACCGGGCCGTCGCGCAGGTGCAGCGCGGCGTCGCCGGCCTGAACAGCGCCGTCGGCGCGCTGTCGGCCGCGCAACGACTCCAGGCCCAGCAGGCGTACGACCTGGCGAAGGCGACAGTGGACGCGCTGACGTTGCGCGCGCCGATCGCCGGTGTGGTGCAGCCGGGCGGCACCCGGGCGGCCCCGGCCGACCTGGCCGGGCTGCTCGGTGCGGCAGGTGGCGCGGCGGTGCCCGGTCTCGACCCGTCGGCGCTCGGCACGGGCGGGCAGAGCGGCCCGCCGCCGGGGGTGGACGACGCGATCCCGGCCGGTGGCCGGGTCACCGCCGGCACGCCGGTGCTCACGGTCGTGGACGTCGGCCGGCTCGGCCTGCTCGCCGAGGTGGACGAGACCGACGTCCTGCTGGTCCGGGCCGGGGTGCCCGCGTCGGTCGAGCTGGACGCGGTGACCGGCGCGACGTACGACGCGACGGTGCGCTCGGTGGACGTGCTGCCCACCAGCTCGGCCCGGGGCGGCGTCACCTACCGGGTCCGGCTCGATCTGGGCGCGGGCCGCCTCGGTGAGGCCGAGGCGGCCCCGGCGCCCCGCCCCGGCATGAACGCGGTGGTGCGGCTGCGGGTGCGGGAGGCCACCGACGCGGTGGCGGTGCCGGCGTCGGCGGTGTTCTCCACCGACGGGCGGGACGCCGTCTGGGTGCTGCGGGACGGCCGGGCCGACCGGGTGCCGGTGACGGTGGGCGTGCAGGGGCAGGACCTGGTGCAGATCGTCGACGGCGTACGGGCCGGTGACCGGGTCGTGGTGCGCGGCGCCGACCAGGTGCGCGACGGCCAGGAACTGCCGTGACCGTACCGGCGGTCGAGGCGGTCGACGTCTGGCGCACGTACGAGCTGGACGGGGTGTCGGTGTCCGCGTTGCGCGGGGTGTCGCTCACCATCGACCAGGGCGAGTACGTGGCCGTGATCGGGCCGTCCGGCTCGGGCAAGTCGACGCTGATGCACCTGCTCGGCGGGCTGGACCGGCCCAGCGGCGGCCGGCTGGTGATCGGCGGCCGGGACGTGACCACGCTCACCGCGCCGGAGCTGGCGACACTGCGCAACGAGACGATCGGCTTCGTGTTCCAGGCGTTCCACCTGCTGGCCCGTACGTCGGCTGTGGACAACGTGGCGTTGCCGCTGGTCTACCGGGGTGTCGGGGCGCGGCAGCGGCGGGAGCGGGCGGCGGCGATGCTGGGCCGGGTCGGGCTCGGCCACCGGCTGCACCACCGGCCCAACCAGCTCTCCGGCGGCGAGCAGCAGCGGGTGGCGATCGCCCGCGCGCTGGTGACCGAGCCGGCGGTGCTGCTCGCCGACGAGCCGACCGGCAACCTGGACAGCGCCACCGGCGAGGCGGTGCTGGAGCTGCTGGAACGGCTGAACGCCGAGTCCGGGGTGGCGCTGGTGATGGTGACCCACGACCCGGAGGTGGCCGCCCGGGCGCACCGGCGCATCGCGGTACGGGACGGGCTGATCCGGTCCGACAGCCTTCATGATCGACCGCCGTCGGACGGCTCCGGCGTACCTGCGACACTGGACCCCGCTCCCAGCGCGGAGCCCCGGTCCGCGTCCGGAAGCGGTCCGGGGCACCCGCCCGGTGGCCCCGGTGGCGCCGCCGGTGCCACCGGGCGCCTTCCGCGGGCCGAGGAGCGGCCCCGCCGGGCCCCGGGCCGCCTTCACCGAGGTGACGCCGGATGAGGCTGGCCGAGGCGTGGCGGGTGGCGTCGGACGCGCTGCGGGCCAACCGGATGCGCAGCCTGCTGACCATGCTCGGGGTGATCATCGGGGTGGCCTCGGTGGTGATCCTGGTGGCCATCGGCACCGGCACGAAACAGCAGGTCGAGCAGCAGGTCGAAGGGCTCGGCTCGAACCTGCTGCTGGTGGTGCCGGGCCGGATCGAGGTGGGCAACGCGCCGGTCGTCTCGCCGCTGGACCTCAGCGACGCCGACGCGGTCTCCCGGGTGGTCGGCGACCCCGGCCGGGTCGCCGTCACGGTGGCCTCCGGCGCGACCGCGCGGGCCGGCAACCGCTCCGACTTCACCACCGTGCAGGGCGTCCTGGAGACCACCCCGTCGGTGTTCACCCGGTCGCTGTCGCGGGGCCGCTATCTCACCGGGGCGGACGTGGACACCAGCCGCCGGGTGGCGGTGCTCGGCGACTCGGTGGCCCGGGCGCTCTTTCCCGACCGTGACCCGCTCGGCCAGCAGGTCACGCTGGCCGGCGTGCGGTTCCGGGTGATCGGCGTCTTCGCCCCGCTCGGGCAGAGCCTCGGCGTGGACCGGGACGACGAGGTGCACGTACCGGTGACGGCGGCGCAACGGCTGTGGGGCACCCAGCGCATCGACGGCATCGCGGTGAAGGCGCCGGACCGGGAACGGATCGACGAACTCGGCGACCGGATCGTGGCGGAGCTGTCCCGCCGGCACCCGGACACCGAGTTCAGCGCCGTCACCCAGCGGCAGATCCTCGGCGTGCTCGGCGACATCCTGGGCGTGCTGACCGGCGTGCTGGCGGCCATCGCGGGCATCTCGCTGCTGGTCGGCGGCGTCGGCGTCTCCAACATCATGCTGGTCTCGGTACGCGAGCGGACCCGCGAGATCGGGCTGCGCAAGGCGGTCGGCGCCCGCCCCCGCGACATCGGCGTGCAGTTCCTGCTGGAGGCGGTGCTGCTCACCTCGGTGGGCGGCCTGACCGGGATGGCGCTGGGCGTGGGCACCGCGCTGCTCGTGGACGCGTTCTCGCCGATCCCGGCGGCGATCACCTGGTGGTCGCTGGCGCTGGCGTTCGGCGTCTCCGCGGCGGTCGGCATCGTCTTCGGCGTGGTGCCGGCGCAGCGGGCCGGACGGCTGGACCCGGTGGTGGCGCTGCGCGCCGAGTAGCCGGATCGGACGAGACACCCGTCCGGGCGAAAAAGCCCTGGTGGACAGCGAGTGAACGGCTGTCCCGCCATGATCAAAGGGTGGAAGGGATCGCGCAGGTCACAGCCGTCCCGCTACCGTACTGGTTACACGCGCGTCGCTCGTCGAGGCGGGAACACCTGCCCGGTGACACGCGCCGGGCACGGGAATGGGTCGGTGAGCCATGGCCGGGTCGCAGTCCGACGCACGGCTGTCGGATGTCAGGTTCCTGACCGTCGCCGAGGTGGCGACGGTCATGCGGGTCTCCAAGATGACCGTCTACCGCCTGGTGCACAGCGGTGAGCTGACCGCCGTGCGGGTCGGCCGGTCGTTCCGGGTGCCCGAGCACGCCGTGCACGAATACCTCCGGGGCGCCTTCCAGGAGTCCGCCTGACCACTCCGCGGAGCGGTCCGCCGAGTGCGACGAAAAGGGGCATCGACGGGGGCGCGTTGGTCCTGCTGACGCACTCCGGTTAGGCTGGACCACGACCGTGATCGCCCTCTGGTGTGCCCTGCCCACCACGCTGGTCCGGTCCGTTGTCCGCAAGCGGTCAGGGCGCCACCGGCGGTGGTGTCCTCCGGTCCGCCCCGAACGTTGCATCGAAAGGCTGTCGTATGGGCTCGGTGGTCAAGAAGCGCCGCAAGCGCATGGCTAAGAAGAAGCACCGCAAGCTGCTGCGCAAGACCCGCGTCCAGCGTCGCCGTCTCGGCAAGTGACCGGGTGCCGGGCACTGGCCCGGCACCCGGCACCACTTGCCAACTGTCGACCCTCGGAGGCTCAGGTGATCAGGCCGTGGACGTCCCGGCTCGATCCTGCCTGTCGCGCTAGGCGCACGACATGACCCCCGGTGACACCTCCGGTGCCCCGGGGGTCGTCGTCGTCACCGGGGTCGGCCGCTGGCTCGGCGCCCACGTGGCCGCCCGGCTCGCCGCCGACGAGCGGATCGAGCGCGTCATCGGGGTCGACCCGGCACCACCCAACCCCGAGTTGGCCGACCTGCTCTCCGACGTCGAACTCATCCGCCTCGACCTCGACTCGCTCGGCGGCCTCCTGCTCGACCTCGACGTCGACACGGTGGTGCACCTGGCGCTCGTCACCGCCCCCGACCCGCAGCAGGGCGGCCGGGCGGGGATGAAGGAACAGAACGTCATCGGCACCATGCAGTTGCTCGCCGCCGCGCAGCGCGCGCCCCGGCTGCGCAAGCTCGTGGTCCGCTCGTCCACCGCCGCGTACGGGGTGTCGTTCCGCGATCCGGCCGTCTTCACCGAGGAGACCGAGCCGCGCGAGGTGCCGCGCGGCGGTTTCGGCCGCGACATCCTCGACATCGAGGGGTACGTCCGCGGGTTCCGCCGCCGCCGGCCCGACGTCACCGCGACGGTGCTGCGTTTCGCGCCGTTCATCGGGTACGCCGCCGACACCACGCTCACCCGCTACTTCTCCCAGCCGGTGGTGCCCACCGTCTTCGGCCGCGACCCGCGCCTGCAGTTCGTGCACTTCGACGACGCGCTGGAGGTGCTGCACCGGTCCGTCGCCGAGGACCACCCGGGCACGTACAACGTCGCCGGGCCGGGGGTGCTGTCGCTGTCGCAGGCGATCCGCCGGGCCGGCCGGGTGGCGGTGCCGGTGCTGGAACCGGGCCTGGCCGGGGTCGCCGCGGTCGCCCGCAGTCTGGGCTTCGGCCGGTACGGCCTGGATCAGGTGGACCTCTTCGTGCACGGTCGGGTGGTGGACACCAGCCGCCTGGAGCGGGAGTACGGCTTCACACCCCGCTCGACCGCCGCCGCGTTCGACGACTTCATCCGCGCCCACCACGGCGGCGTCGTGGTCACCCGGGACCAGCTCGCCGCCGCCGAGCAGCTGGTTCTGGAGAGCATCCGGCAGGTCCGGTCGACCGTGCGGGAGCGTTCGTGAGCAGCCCGGAGGAGCGGCGTGACGCGCGCTACGACGTACCGCTCGGTGTGCCGGATCCGGACGCGGAGCCGGCGCGGCGCAACGGGCACCGGCGGGTGAGCGCGCCGGCGGCCCGCCCGGCTGCGCCTCCGGACGAGCCGGACACCTCCGCCGACGAGCCGGGTGTTCCGGGCCCGGCCACGCCCCACCAGCCGGCGAAGAAGACAGTCGCGAAGAAGACCGTGGCGAAGAAGGCGGTCGCCAAGAAGGCGGTCGCGCAGCAGGCCACCGCGGACGAGGCGCCGACCGGGAAGGCACCGGCCGGTGACACGCCGCCGGGACCGTCGGTGGCCGACCGGCCGGGGGACCACTGGGACCGCAAGGTGGCCCAGGGGCTGGCGTTCCTGCGGCGGCGGCTCGCCGGTGACTACGAGGTCGACGAGTTCGGCTTCGACCCCGACCTGACCGACGCGGTGGTCCACCCGCTGGTCCGGCTGCTCTACCGGGACTGGTTCCGCACCGAGGTCAGCGGCATCGAGCACGTGCCCGACGAGGGCGCCGGCCTGGTCGTCGGCAACCACTCCGGCACCGTGGCGATCGACGCGCTGATCCTCTCCACCGCGCTGCACGACCGGCACCCGGCGCACCGCTACCTGCGGCTGCTCGGGGCCGACCTGGTGTTCCGGATGCCCGTCGTCTCCGAGATAGCCCGCAAGACCGGCGGCACCGTGGCGTGCAGCCCGGACGCGGAGCGGCTGCTCGGCAACGGGGAACTGGTGGGCGTGTTCCCGGAGGGCTTCAAGGGCGTCGGCAAGCTCTACGCCGACCGCTACAAGCTCCAGCGCTTCGGGCGGGGCGGGTTCGTCTCCGCCGCGCTGCGCACCGGTACGCCGATCGTGCCGGTGGCGATCGTCGGCGGCGAGGAGATCTACCCGATGCTCGCCGACATCAAGCCGCTGGCCCGGCTGCTCAAACTGCCGTACTTCCCGGTCACGCCGACGTTCCCCTGGCTGGGGCCGCTGGGCATGGTGCCGCTGCCGAGCAAGTGGCTGATCGAGTTCTGCCCGCCGATCCCGACCGCGCACCTGCGCGACGCGGCGGACGACCCGCTCGTGGTGTTCAACCTCGCCGACCAGGTGCGGGAGACGATCCAGCAGACGCTGCACAAGCTGCTCGAACGCCGGCCCGACCCGTTCGGCCCCTGAGCCGGGCCGCTCGGGTTCAGGCGTCGCGGTGGCGGCGCCGGTGCAGCGCCAGGCCGGCCGTGACCGCGCCGGCCAGCAGCCCGGCGGCCGCGGTGGAGGGCACGGCGATGCGTACGGCCCGCCGCCCGGTGCGGAAGTCGCGCACGTCCCAGCCCCGCTCGCGGGCCTGCCGCAGCAGCGCCGGGTCGGGGTTCACCGCCACCGCGCGGCCGACGGCGGAGAGCATCGGCAGGTCGTTCGCCGAGTCGCTGTAGGCGGCGCACCGGGCCAGGTCCAGCCCTTCCACGGCGGCGAGCTGCGTCACCGCCTCGGCCTTCGCCGGCCCGTGCATCAGGTCACCGACCAGCCGCCCGGTGTACGCGCCATCGATCACCTCGGCCACCGTGCCGATCGCTCCGGTCAGGCCGAGCCGGGCTGCGATCACCCGGCCGATCTCCACCGGGGCGGCGCTGACCAGCCAGACCCGCTCGCCCGCGTCGAGGTGACGCTGGGCCAGGCGACGCGTGCCGGCCCAGATGCGCGGCGCCATCAGCTCGTCGAAGATCTCGTCGGCGAGGCGTTCCATGTCGTCGACCCGCCAGCCCTCGACGAAAGCGAGCGCGGCCTCCTTGGCCTGCGACATGTCGCCCGCGTGCTCGGTGGCGAGCAGCCGGAACCGCGCCTGCTGCCAGGCGAACCGGGCCAGGTCTCCGGTGGTGAAGTATTTCCGGGTGGCCAGTCCGCGGGCGAACCAGTAGATCGACGCGCCCTGCATCATCGTGTTGTCCACGTCGAAGAACGCGGCAGCCGTGGGGTCGGGCGTGACCGTGGTCGCAGGCGCCGACGGGGTCTCCGACCAGCCAGCGGTGTGCCCGTGCGCGTCGGTGCTGACGGTCACCTTCCGGCTTCCGGCCACGGCGACCTCCCTGCCTCGACGACGCGTACGTGCTCCGCGTCGAGCGTATCCGGCACGTTGTGACGGCCGGGTGTCCGAAGGGAGAAGTGTGGCGCGGTCGGCGTCCGCCGCTCAGCGGTCGGCCGGGCAGGCGGCCGGAGCGGGCCCGAGCGTGTCGCTGGCCTGCGGCGCGGGCAGCCCGCAGGCGATCGACTCGCGGAGCGCGTCGGCGCGTTTGCCGGCCGCGTCGAGCAGCGCCAGCGAGCGGCGGGTGCGGTCCCGGTCGGCGTGGTCGGGCCGGTCGAGCAGGCCGCTGACCACCCGGCGCTGGCCGGCGAGGAAGGTGTCCACCGCGTCCAGCGCCGCCGGGTCGGAGCGCTGCGCGGCGACAGTGGTCAGCAGGCGTACGCCCTGGCGGGTGTCCGCGTCCATGTCGTCCAGGACGGCGCTGAAGCCGAGCCGGTCGTCGCGGACCGAGGCGGCCTCGTCGAGCCGGGTGCGGGCGAAGTCGAGGAAGAGCTGCCCACGGCTGATGTCCGAGCTGGCGAGCGCGAGCTGGGCGCGCTCGGTGGAGCGCTTCATGCCGTACAGGGCGTCGCCGGGCAGCGCGTTCTCGCTGGCGGCGGAGATGCCGGAGAGGGCGACCGCACCTGCGGCCACGCCGACCAGGATCGCGCCCCGGGCCCGCGCCCGGCGGCCGGTGATGGCGGGCAGCAGCGCGCCGCGTACTCCGGAGCTGCCGGTCCTGGCGGGAGCGCCGACGCCCTCACGTTCGGCGGTGGCCACGAGCATCGCCCGCAGGCCGGTGCGGAACTCGGCGTCCACCTCGACGTCGGGCCGCTCGGTGGTGAGCCGGCGGCTCACCTCGACGAGTGCGGTGAGTTCACCGTCCGCCTTGGACCGGACGTGGTGCCGGCGTCCGCCGTTGGCCTCGTCGAGGAGTTGCGCGAAGCGCTCGGCCCGCCGACGGGAGAAGAGGTCGCTGTCCACCGCGGCACCCCCTCTCGCTGGTCACGGCCGGGCGGCCGTCGTCGTCACCAGCGACCGGTGGCAGCGTGTGGCGCAGAGCCGACCGGAACGGCCGACCTGACCCGCCGGACCGGGTGGCCCGGGGGACGCCGGGACAACCACTGGTCGCACCCGGAGAAACGGACCGCGCCGGTCACCGGTTACGGCTGGGACGGCGGCGAAATCACCATGAGTGATCGGCTCGCATGGGGCGTCGGGCACGCGACAGCGCCCGGCGCGTGCGCCGGTGGAGAGGTCGGGTGTGTCTGCCGCTCAGGAGTGGAAGCCGTCGGGCAGCAGCCGGGCCAGCGCCCGGACCGCCCGGTACTGCAGAGCCTTGATGGCGCCCTCGTTCTTGCCCATGGCGCGGGCGGTCTCGGCCACCGAGAAGCCCTGGAGGAACCGCAGCACGATGCACTCCTGCTGCTCCGGGTTGAGCTGCTTGACGGCGGTCAGCAGGGCGACGTTCGTGATGTGTTCCACCACTGCCGCCTCCGGGCTGCCCTCCGGCCCGCGGTCCTCCCGGTCGGCGTCCAGGACGTCACCGGTGGTGACCTCCAGGCGGTAGCGCCCGGACTTGAAGTGGTCGGCGACCAGGTTGCGGGCGATGGTGACCAGCCAGGCGCCGAGGTCGCGCCCCTGCCAGGTGAAGCTGCCGATCCGCTTGAGCGCCCGCAGGAACGTGTCGGAGGTGAGGTCCTCGGCGAGCTGACGGTTGCCGACCCGGAAGTAGACGAACCGGAAGACGGTGTCGACGTACCGGTCGTAGATCAGCCCGAACGCCTCGGACTCGCCTGCCTGCGCGCGCTCGACCAGCGTCCACACCTCGGTGGCCGGGTCGGACGGGTCGGGGCGGCTGGGGAAGCCGGTGGCGGGCGCGGCGGCCGGCACGGCGGGCAGGACGGCGGTGTCGCCGGTGGTCACCGCCGGCAGCACAGCGGTCTCGGCGGCGGACGGCTCGGCCCCGGTCGCCGCGTCGCCGCGTCGTGCCTGGGCCGGCATGGTCGGGCGGGTCGGGCTGCCCAGACGGCCGGTCGCGGGCTTCGCGTTGCCGCCCGGCGTCGCGGGGCGGGGCGGCGCCTCGTTCGTGTGGTGCGCGCGGCTGCGTACCCGCCGCCCGTCGCCGCGTACCGCGAGCTGTCCGTCGGCACCTCGCGGGCCGGGGTCCGCGCGCTCGTTGAGCGGGTTGCGCTGTGTCGGGCCGGTGACGCCGGCCGGTCGTTCGGCGTAACCGAAGGTGGTCACCGCGCCTCCCCAGGCTGAGCGGACAGTGACCGCGCCGGAGGACCGGGTGTCACCCGGTCGGGCACGGCCGGGTCGGGACGTGCCGACGGGCGGCAGATCCCCTTGAGGTGCTGGTCCAATGCGCTCACGGGCACGGGGGCCTCCTCGGGCTGAGGGGTGTCGACTCACGGCAAATGGGGTGAGCCGACCCGAGTGATGATAGGGCCAACGTCACCCACGCGTGGCAAGTCCGTTACACAGAGCGGAAGTATTTCCCGCCAGGTCGCACACATGGCGGACCGGTTGTCCGTCGTGTGTGGTTGACTTTCGCGCCGCAACCTGGTCCGGAGTGGAAAGTCCTGGTCGGAGCCGATTTTCTTTTCGCTCGGCGTGTCGCGGGAGGGGTGCGGCCGGGTCACTTCCGGCTGCCCGCCCCGGCATCGGTGGAGATCCTCATCCCGTGGCCAGGAATCCCACCGTACGGCAATTGCAGTCCCGTGCGGCGGACCCCACGCGGTGTTCGGGCATGGTCCGGCGGACGCGGCTGTGCCAGACTCAGCCACCGTGCAGGACGCCGCCGAAAGCCCCGCGCCGAACCTCGCCGACCGGCTCCGCCACGCCGCCGCGCAGCGGGGCGACCGGGCCGCGCTGCACTGGCGCGACCGGACGCTGAGCTGGTCCCGGCTGGACGACGCGGTCACCGCCACCGCCCGCGCGCTACTGGCCGACACGCCGCCGGCCGACGGCACCGGCCATCCGCCCCGGGTGGCGATCGCGTTCGGCAACACCCCGGACTTCGTGGTCACGTACCTGGCCGCGCTCCGGGCCGGCCTGGTGGCCGTACCCGTCAACCCTGCGCTGACCGCGCGCGAGCTGCGGCACGTGCTCGCCGACTCCGGCGCCTCCGTGCTGGTCGGCGCGCCCGAGGTGACCGGGCGGGTGGACCGCGCCGAACTGCCCGCGCTGCGTGCCGTGCACACCGCGCCGCCGGTCGCCGGCGACGACACGCCGTCCCGGTTCCCGGCCCGCTCCGGCGACGACCTGGCCGTCCTGCTCTACACCTCCGGCACCGAGGGCCGGCCCAAGGGCGCGATGCTGTCGCACCGGGCGCTCGCCGCCAACCACGACCAGGTCGACCGCATCGAACCGCCGGTGGTCGGCCCCGACGACGTCGTGCTGCTCGCCCTTCCGCTGTTCCACGCGTACGGGCTGAACTCCGCGCTCGGCGCCGTCGTGCGGCACGGCGCGACAGGCGTGCTCGTCGACGAGCCCGGCCCTGCCGGTGCGCTCGACGAGATCGCCCGGCACCGGGTCACGGTGCTCGTCGGCGTACCGTCGATGTTCCTGACCTGGTCCGAGGCGGAGCGTGACCCGGCCGCGGCGCTCGCCTCCGTGCGCGTCGCGGTGTGCGGCGCGGCGCCCCTGCCGCTCGCGGCCGGCGCGCGCTTCACCGAGCTGACCGGGCACCCGGTGCACGTCGGCTACGGGCTCACCGAGACCGCGCCGGTGCTCACCTCGACGCTCGTCGGCGGCGAGCCGAAACCGGGCTCGATCGGCCGCCCGCTTCCCGGCGTCGGGCTGCGCCTCACCGGCTCCGACGGCACCGAGCTGTGGCGCGACGGGGTTCCTGCCGACGCACCCGACGAGGACGAGATGGACCTCTCCGACGAGCCGGGCGGCACCGACCCCGGGCAGATCGTGGTACGCGGACCGAACCTGTTCGCCGGTTACTGGCCGGACGGGCGGGGCGGGCCGGACCCGGACGGCTGGTGGGCCACCGGTGACGTGGCGTACGCCGACGGCGACGGCGACCTGTTCCTGGTCGACCGGCTCGGCGAGCTGATCCTGGTCAACGGCTTCAACGTCTACCCGCACGAGGTGGAGCTGGTGCTCCAGGCGCACCCCGGGGTGGCCGAGTCGGCCGTCCTGGGCGTGCCGCACCCGCGGACCGGCGAGACTGTGCGGGCGTACGTGGTCCGGGCCCCCGGTCCGCCGGTGACGGCGGAGGATCTGCTCGCCCACTGCGCGCGTAACCTGGCCCGGTTCAAGTGCCCGACCGCCGTCGAGTTCGTCGACAGCCTGCCGTACTCGGCGATCGGGAAGGTACGCAAGACCGAGCTGCGCCCGGCGCCCGCGGTGCCGTCGCCGGCGTCGCCGACCGAGATCCGCACGGAGGTATCCGATGTCCAGTGACCCGAGGCTCATCCTGATCACCCGGCCCGGCTGCCACCTGTGCGACGACGCGAAGGCCGCGCTCGACCGGGTGGTGGCGGTCACCGGCGACCGCTGGGTGGAACGGGACGTGACCGGCGACCTGGAGATGGAGCGCGACTACGGCGACCGGCTGCCGGTGGTCCTGCTCGACGGCAAGGAGCACGGCTACTGGCGGGTCGAGGAGGACCGGCTGCTGCGCGACCTGACCACGCCGCAGCTCTAGCACTATGGTGCTCGGGTGACGGGTATGCGACGCCACCTCGTGTGGGACTGGAACGGAACACTCCTCGACGACCTCGACCTGGTGGTCCAGGCCACGAACGTCGCCTTCGCCAGCGCCGGCGGCCCGGCGGTCACCGCGGCCGAGCACCGGGTGCGGTTCCGGCGGCCGATCGCCGACTACTACGCCGAGATGCTCGGCCGGGCCGTCGACGCCGACGCGTTCGGCGTGCTCGACCGGGTCTTCCACGACGCGTACCGGGCCGGACTGACCACCTGCGCCCTGGCCGCCGACGCCACCGCCGCGATCGAGTCCTGGGAGGGCAGCCAGTCGCTGCTGTCCATGTGGTTCCACGACGAGCTGGTGCCGACCGTGCACACGTACGGGCTGACCCCGCACTTCCGGCGGGTGGACGGGCTGCGCGCCACGGTCGGCGGCGGGCGCAAGGCCGAGTGGCTGGAGAAGCACCTGGCCGAGCTGGGGCTGGGCGGGCACGAGGTGGTGCTGATCGGCGACTCGATCGACGACGCCGACGCGGCCGCCTCGGTCGGCGCCCGCTGTGTGCTCTACACCGGGGGCCTGTCCGACCCGGACCGGCTGCGCGGCAGCGGCCACCCGGCCGCCGACACGCTCACCGAGGCGGTGACACTGGCACGCGCCCTCGCCTGACCCGCCCGTCAGGCGCGCAGGTGGGCCAGGACGGCCAGGACGCGGCGGTGGTGGGTGGTCGCGTCCGGGGGCAGGTCGAGCTTGGTGAAGATGTTGCGGACGTGCTTCTCGACCGCGCCGTCGCTGACCACGAGCGTCCGGGCGATGGCGGTGTTCGAGCGGCCCTCGGCCATCAGCGCCAGCACCTCGCGCTCGCGCGGGGTCAGCGACCCCAACGGGTCGTCGCGGCGCCGCCGGACCAGCAACTGGCTGATCACCTCCGGGTCGAGCACGGTGCCGCCGGCCGCCACCCGGGCCAGTCCGTCCAGGAACTCGTCGATCGCGGCGACCCGGTCCTTGAGCAGGTAGCCGATCCCGCCGCCGGCACCTCCCGCGGTGTCGAGCAGGTCGTCGGCGTACGACACCTCGACGTACTGGGACAGCACCAGGATCGGCGTACCAGGCACCCGGCGGCGGGCCTCCACCGAGGCGCGCAGTCCCTCGTCGGTGTGTGACGGCGGCATCCGCACGTCCACCACCGAGACGTCGGGCCGGTGCGCCACCACCGCCTCGACCAGCGCGTCACCGTCACCGACGGCCGCCACCACCTCGTGCCCGTACTCGGTCAGCAGCCGGACCAGCCCCTCCCGGAGCAGTACGGCGTCGTCCGCGATCACCACCCGCATGGCTCCGGTGTCTATCACGCCCGGACCCCGTGCCGGTCCGGCGGCCCGGACACCGGGCGCGCCGCGCCACCGCGCGGCGGCCCGGAGTCCGGGCGAACCGGGTCACCTCGGCAGTTCGGCGTGGATCCGGGTCGGCCCGCCGGCCGGGCTGCCCACCTCCAGGGTGCCGCCCGCCGCCCGGACCCGGTCGGCGATGCCGCTGAGTCCGTGCCCCTTCGCCAAGTGGGCGCCTCCGGCCCCGTCGTCGGTGACGGTGATCTCCAGCCGGCCCACCTTCCGGGTGATCTCCACCCGGCAGGCGGTCGCCCGGCTGTGCTTCGAGACGTTCGTCAGGGCCTCGGCCACCACGAAGTACGCGGTGCTCTCCAGCCCCGGGTCGAGCCGTCCGGCGGCGGTGCCCAGGTCGTCGTCCACTGTCAGCTCGGTGGGTACCAGGGCGCGGGCGGCGAGCGCGGCGAGCGCGCTGGGCAGGCCCCGGTCGACCAGGATCGGCGGCGCGATGCCCCGGGACAGGGCACGCAGCTCGTCCAGCGTCTCCCGGGTCTGTGCGACCGCCTCGTCGAGCGTCTGCCGGGCCGCCTCCGGGTCGGCGGTGAGCTGGTGGCGGGCCCGGCCGAGGTCCATGGCGAGCCGGACCAGCCGCTGCTGCGGGCCGTCGTGGATGTCGCGCTCCAGCCGCCGCAGCGCGACCGCCTCGGCCGAGGCGGCGGCCCGCTTCTGCTCCTCCAGCGTCACGATCCGCTGCCGCATCTCGGCCACGCCGGTGAGCAGCGAGTACGCCAGCCCGGCCTGGAGCCGGGCGCAGCCGCGCGCCACCAGCGGGAGGGTGAACAGGGCGAACAGCCCGATCGCGGTGTTCAGCGTGATCCGCGCGCCGGCGCCGTCGCCCATCCCGAGGAGCTGGCTCAGGTCCTGGTCGTCCGTGCCACGCGGGATGGCCCAGTCGTAGGTGATGTAGAGCGTGCCGCCCAGGGCCAGCACCCACCAGACCACCAGCAGCACGAACGTGGGCACCGCCACGAGCAGCCGGACGAAGGCGTGCAGCAGGTCGAGCCACGACTGCGCGTCCCGGATCGGGGTGAACACCCGGCGCCAGAACCCGGCGCCCGGCTCCGGCCTGCGGTAGACCGGGCGTACCCGGGGCCGGTCCAGCACCCCGGCGAGCCGGAGCCGCTCGATGTCGGCGAGCCCGCGGGCCGCGTAGAGGAAGCCGGCGAGGATCGGCAGGCCGAGCGTGGTCACCAGCAGCCCGGCGCTGAGTGAGATCCCCACCACTGCGAGCACGAAGCTGACGAGCGCCAGCGGGAAGCCCACGAGCACGTAGGTGGTGTCGCGAGCGAGGCGGCGCAGGAGGCCCTGGACGGGAGACAGCGGAGTGGGCGCGCTGGCGAGTGGTACGGCGGTCATGGTT
>NZ_WBKS01000059.1:0-33334 GCF_008868145.1 Micromonospora sp. AMSO1212t | reverse complement strand
GGGTGGTTGGGGGTGGTGCGTTCGGCGGCTCGGATCGCTTCGGCGTACGCCAAGGTGGCCCGCCGCAGCGCGGCCTCGGGGTCGATGCCGGCCTGGCGGGCGGCGGCGACAGTGGCCAGCAGGCTCGCGCCGAGCCGGGCCTCCGGGTCGACCTGCGACTCGGCCAGCGGCGGCGGTACGGCGAGGCCGACCCGGCCGGCCCGGTCCAGGACCTTCGCGGCCAGCGAGAGCGCGGGCTGGCTCAGCGCGATGCCATCCAGCACCGATTCGCGGGTCTTCTCGGCCCGCTTGATCCGTTCCCAGTTCGCCTCGATCTCCTCGATCGAGCCGGCCGGCTCGCCGGAGAACACGTGCGGGTTGCGCCGCACCATCTTGTCGACCAGCGTGCCCGCGACGTCGTCGACGGTCCAGCTCTTGCCGTCCGGCAGGTTCTCCGCCAGCCGGGCGTGCAGCAGCACCTGGAGCAGCACGTCGCCCAGTTCCTCGCGGAGCGCGTCGGTGTCGTCGGCGCTGATCGCGTCGTACGCCTCGTAGCACTCCTCCAGCAGGAAACCGGCCAGGGTGCGGTGGGTCTGCGCCCGCTTCCACGGATCGCCTCCCGGGGAGGCCAGCCGGTCCATCACCTCTACCGCGTCGAGCAGCCGGGCGCCGGGTGGATCCCACGAGCCGTACATCAGCTCCAGCTCGGCCAGGCCGGGCTCGCGGGCCAGCCGCAGCCCCAGCTCACGGGCCAGCGTCTCGTCCCCGGCCGGGCCGGCCAGCCACACCGCGCCGCCGTGCGCGGCGGCGGCGTCGAGCAGCGCCTGGGTCGCGCCCTCGGTCACCACGCTCACCTCGGCGCCGGCCATCCGGACCGCCCGGGTCAGCTCGCTCTCCGCACCGGCGAGGACCGGCGCGGAGCGTACGGCGTCCCAGGCGGCCGAGGTCAGCAGGCCGGCGGGCAGCCGGGGTGAGGTGACGAGCAGGACGATCCGGGCGGTCATACGGCTCCGGGAGCCGGCGAGTCACCGGCCGGCGCCTCCGGCGTCGAGATGTCGGTGACCGGGCCGTCCTGGTCGACGTACGGCAGGGAGTAGAAGACGAACGACTGGCCGGTGTTGACCAGCGACGGCACGCCCGTCACGCCGAATCGGGGGTTGACGCGGACGTCCGACTTCTCGGACTGCTCCTGCAGCGCGCTGCTGAGCGCGGTGGCGGTGCGGACGAACCCGGCCTCGCCGAACGCCTGCCGGACCTGGTCGACGGTCAGGCCCGGCTGGATCGCCCCGGTCTTCTCGATGGCGTGGTAGACGGCCATCAGGGACTCGTCGCTGAGGTCGGCCGGGGGCAGGCTCTGCTGGAGCGTGCCGGAGAGGTCGACCCACTCGCCCCACAGCTTCGTGTACTCGGTGGTCGCCGGCATGCGGAGCGCCTGCTGGATCTGCTCCGGGGAGATCTGGTCGGTGACCTGGAGGCCCTTGTCGGCCGCCACGCGCTTGCCCAGGTCGATCGCGACCAGCAGGTTCAGCACGTCCTGCCGGGTCACCGGGGACCGCAGCTCCGCCGGCGACGGCGTCTGCGGCGCCTGGCTACGGACGGCGTCCGCGTACTGCCGCTGCGCGTCCTCGTAGATCGCGTCGACCCGGTCGACGGAATACCGGGTGTCGCCGACGTACGCGGCGACGTCCGGGGCGGAGCGGCCACAGGCGGCGAGAGAGAGCGCGGCAAGGGCCGCGACGCTGACGGCGACGAGGGAACGGCGAGCACGCATGAGGGTCACTCTCTCACGGCGAGTACGGACCTGTGACTCCGCCCACCTCATCGCGCACCCGCCGCCGACCGGGCGACACCGGCGAACTCCTCGGGCTTGCCGAGGACGTCGGCCAGGAGCTGACCGCACCACTCCAGCAGCGCCTGGTCGCGCAACGGCTCGCCGCCGATCCGCCGGGTGCTCGGCCGGGGCACGCTGACCTGGTCGAGCGCCTGCTTGTAGACCGAGTCCGGGTGGTAGCGCTTGAGCCGCATCTGCTTCGAGTCGGGCAGCGGCAGCGGGCCGAACCGGATGTGCTTGCCCTGCATCGACACGTCGGTCAGCCCGTAGCGGCGGGCCAGCAGCCGGAACCGCGCCACCGCGACCAGGTTCTGCACCGGCGCGGGCGGCTCGCCGTACCGGTCGGTCATCTCGGCGACCACCTCGCGCAGACGTTCGGAGTCGCGGGCCTCGGCGAGCTTGCGGTACATCTCCAGGCGCAGCCGCTCCACGGCCACGTAGTCGTGCGGCAGGTGCGCGTCGATCGGCAGGTCGACCTTGACCTCCGTCTCCTCCTCGGTGCTCTCCCCCTTGAAGGCGGAGACCGCCTCGCCGACCATGCGCACGTACAGGTCGAAGCCGACGCCCTCGATGTGGCCGGACTGCTCGCCGCCGAGCAGGTTGCCGGCGCCGCGGATCTCCAGGTCCTTCATGGCCACGTACATGCCCGCGCCGAGTTCGGTGTGCTGGGCGATGGTGGCCAGCCGCTCGTGCGCGTTCTCGGTGAGCGGCTTCTCCGGCGGGTAGAGGAAGTACGCGTACGCCCGCTCCCGGCCCCGGCCGACCCGGCCGCGGATCTGGTGCAGCTGGGCCAGGCCGAGCAGGTCGGCGCGCTCCACGATGAGCGTGTTGGCGTTCGGGATGTCGATGCCGGACTCGACGATCGTGGTGCAGACCAGGACGTCGAACTCCTTCTCCCAGAAGCCGACCATCACCTTCTCCAGCGCCTCCTCGCCCATCTGGCCGTGTGCCACCGCGACCCGGGCCTCCGGCACCAGTTCCCGCAGCTTGCGGGCTGTCTTCTCGATCGACTCGACCCGGTTGTGCAGGTAGAAGACCTGACCGTCGCGCAGCAGCTCACGGTGGATGGACGCGGCCACCTGGCGGTCGTCGTACGCGCCGACGAACGTGAGCACCGGGTGCCGCTCCTCCGGCGGGGTGGCGATGGTGGACATCTCCCGGATGCCGGTGATCGCCATCTCCAGTGTGCGCGGGATCGGGGTGGCCGACATGGCGAGCACGTCGACCGAGGCGCGCAGCGTCTTCAGGTGCTCCTTGTGCTCGACGCCGAACCGCTGCTCCTCGTCGATGATCACCAGGCCGAGGGATTTGAACCGGGTGGACGCCTGGAGCAGCCGGTGGGTGCCGATGACGATGTCGACGGTGCCGGCGGCGGCCATCTCCAGCGTCTGCTCGGTCTCCTTCGGCGTCTGGAACCGGGACAGCTGCCGGATCGACACCGGGAACTGGCTCATCCGCTCCGCGAACGTGTTGTAGTGCTGCTGCACCAGCAGCGTGGTCGGCACCAGCACGGCCACCTGCTTGCCGTCCTGCACCGCCTTGAACGCCGCCCGTACCGCGATCTCGGTCTTGCCGTAGCCGACGTCGCCGCAGATCAGCCGGTCCATCGGGACGGTCTGTTCCATGTCCCGCTTGACCTCCTCGATGGCGGCCAGCTGGTCGGGCGTCTCCTGCCAGGGGAACGCGTCCTCCAGCTCCCGCTGCCACGGGGTGTCGGGGCCGAAGTTGTGCCCCTTGGACGCCTTGCGGGCGGCGTAGAGCTGGATGAGCTGCGCGGCGATCTCGCGGACCGCCTTGCGCGCCCGGGCCTTGGACTTCTGCCAGTCCGAGCCGCCCATCTTGTGCAGCGTGGGCTGCTCGCCGCCGACGTAGCGGGAGAGCTGGTCGAGCTGGTCGGTCGGGACGAAGAGGCGGTCGCCGGGCTGGCCACGCTTGCTCGGCGCGTACTCGATGACCAGGTATTCGCGGCTGGCGCCGTTCACGGTGCGCTGCACCAGCTCGACGTACCGGCCGATGCCGTGCTGCTCGTGCACCACGAAGTCGCCGGCCTTGAGCTCCAGCGGGTCGATGGTGTTGCGCCGCCGGCTGGGCATCTTGCGCATGTCTCGGGTGGAGGTGCCCCGGCCGCCGGTGACGTCGTTGCCGGTGAGCAGCACGAACTTCGACGCCTCGTCGACGAACCCGGCGGTCAGGCAGCCGCACGACACGAGCAGCTCGCCGGGCGCGGGCGCGGTGGGCACCTCCTCGGTGAGCCGGGCGCCGAGACCGGCGTCGCGGAGCACCTCGACGGCCCGCTGGGCGGGACCGTGCCCCTCGAAGACGAGCGCGATCGACCAGCCCTCGCCGGCCCAGCGCACCAGGTCGTCGACCACCCGGGCGGTCTCGCCGTGGTAGAGCGGCGCCGGCTGGGCGGCCAGGCTCACCGCGATGGCGTCGTCGGGGGTGACGTCGACCTCGGTGGGCTCGTCCTCCCAGGGCTGCCGGGCCGGTGCCGCGTCCGCCTCGACCAGGCCGAACGGCGCGAGCGTCCACCAGGGCTGGCGCAGGGCGCGGGCCGTCGTGCGTACCTCGGCCAGGGTCTTGAAGGCGGCGGCGCCGAGGTCGACCGGGGCCTGGCCGCCGACGGCGGCCGCGGCCCAGCTGGCCTGGAGGAACTCCTCAGAGGTACGGACCAGGTCGTGCGCCCGGGTGCGGATGCGCTCGGGGTCGCAGAGGAGTACGTGGGTGCCGGCCGGCATGCAGTCGACGAGCAGTTCCAGCGCGTCGGCGCCGATCAGGGCGGGGGCCAGCGACTCCATCCCCTCGACCGGGATGCCCTCGGACAGCTTGTCCAGGATCTCGGCCAGCTCGGGGTGCTCGGCGGCGAGCGCGGCGGCCCGCTTCCGCACCGAAGGGGTCAGCAGCAGCTCCCGGCACGGCGGCGCCCAGAGCTGCGCGACACCCTCGATGGTGCGCTGGTCGGCGACCGCGAAGGTGCGGATCTCCTCCACCTCGTCGCCCCAGAACTCGACCCGGGACGGGTGCTCGTCGGTGGGCGGGAAGACGTCCAGGATGCCACCGCGTACGGCGAACTCGCCGCGCTTGGTGACCAGGTCGACCCGGGCGTACGCCATGTCGGTGAGCCGGCGGGCGACCTCCTCCAGGTCGGCCTCGTCACCGGCGGCGAGCTGCACCGGCTCCAGGTCGCCGAGGCCCTTGAGCTGCGGCTGGAGCAGCGACCGGACCGGCGCGACGACGACCCGCAGCGGCCCGGTGCGGCCGTGCGCGTCGGTGGCGTCCGGGTGGGCCAGCCGGCGCAGCACGGCGAGGCGTCGCCCGACCGTGTCGGAGCGGGGCGACAGACGCTCGTGCGGCAGCGTCTCCCAGGACGGGAAGACCGCGACCTGCTCCGGCGGCAGCAGGCTGCCCAGCGCGGAGGCCAGGTCGTCGGCCTCGCGGGTGGTGGCGGTGACCGCGAGCACCGGGCGGCCCGCACCGCCGGCCGGCTCGTCGGCGGCGACCGCGGCCACCGCGAACGGACGCAGCGCGGCGGGGGCGGTGAGGTCGAGCCCGTCGACCTGCGCGGCACCGGAGCGCGCCAGGTCACGCGCCCGGGCCAGCCCCGGGTCGGCCAGGGCGGCGGAGAAGAGTCCGGTGAGCATCAGTGATCACTTCCAGCGGATCGACACACGACGACGACCCCGCGTCCAGCCGGACGGGGGGTGCACCGTCCGAGCCTATCCCCCTCTCCCGACAGTCCGGGCCCGCCCAGCTTGCGGATCTTGACGCCTCGCGAGGAGGCGTGGTGCGGTGGGCGGATGGTCGAGTATCGGGCGGTCTTCGACGCCGAGGTGGTTTTCGCAAACGGGGGCGGTCTGCGCACCGACGGGTTCCGGCTGGACGTGCCGCACCCGGACGTCACCGACGACGAGGTGGCCGCGCTGCTGGTCCGGCACCTCGGGCTGCTCATGGTCGGCGAGGTACGGATCACCAACCGGAGCATCGTCGAGGAGCCGCACAAGGGCGGGCGCGGGGTGGCCGCCCCGGCCGGCGGTGGCGGGCGGCGTGTCGTCGAGCTGAGTCACGTGATCACCGAAGGCATGGTCACGCTGCCCGGCTGGCCCGGCCCGGCGATCAGCGACTGGCTGACCCGGGAGGAGTCCCGGGGGCGGTACGCGCCGGGTGTCGAGTTCCACGTCGCGCGGATCAACATGATCGCGAACACCGGCACGTACGTGGACACGCCGTCGCACCGCTTCGCCGACGGCCCGGACCTGACCGGGGTGCCGCTGGACCGCCTCGCCGACCTACCCGGCCTGGTGGTACGCGTGCCGGCCGGTACGCGGGCGGTGGACCGGCTGATGCTCGCCCCGTACGACGTGGCCGGATGCGCGGTGCTGCTGCACACCGGCTGGGACGCGCACTTCGGCACCGACGCGTACGCCGCTCCGGAGGCGCCCTACCTGACCGGTGACGGCGCGCAGTGGCTGGCCGAGGCGGGCGCGGCGCTCGTCGGCATCGACTCGATCAACATTGACGACATGACTCCGGCGGCGGCAGGTCAGCGGCCGGCGCACACCGGTCTGCTGGCCGCCGGAGTGCCGATCGTGGAGCACCTGACCGGCCTGGACGCGCTGCCGCCGACCGGCTTCCGGTTCACCGCCGCTCCGCCGCGGGTGGCCGGCATGGGCACGTTCCCGGTGCGCGCCTTCGCCGTCGTGTGATCCTCGCCGAGATGGAACGGCATGGGTGTCAAACGGGGACGTAGACACCCATGCCGTTCCACCGAGCCGGCGAGCGGCAGGCGGGCCGGGTAGCGCGGGAAGCTGCGGGGGCCAGGCGAAGGAACAGTCGCAGGGCCGGCAGGGTGAGGGCGTGTTCGTGCGGGCTCAGTAGCGTACGGCGATGCGGCGCTCGGCCGCGTCGACGCGGATCTCGCCGCCGTACGGGATGATGAGCTGCGGGTCGGTGTGGCCCAGGTCGACGTCGAACACCACGACCGGGTCGTCGGCGTACGGCCCGAGTGCCGACAGGATCGCCTCCCGCTGGTCGGCGGCCCAGGCCAGCCGCTCCGCGACCGAGTGCGGCCGGTCGAAGTCCCACGCCTTGGGGCGGCCGACCACGATCGCCGGGACGGCGGCGAGCAGACCCCGCTCGCCCATGTTCCGCACGATCCGGAAGACCTCCTGCGCGGGCGGCAGCTCGTTCGACGTCTCCAGCACCAGCACCGACCCGGCCAGGTCGGCGGCGGACGGAACCCGGTCGGTCGCCATCAGCCAGTGCACGATCTCCAGGCAGCCGCCCCACGTCCGGCCCTGCACCACCCGGGCCGGGCCGTGCCAGCGCCAGCCCTCGGACGGGTACATCGGCGGCTCCTCGGCCAGCGTGGCCGGGTCACGCCAGTCGCACGGCTCGTCCCCCCACTCGGGCGCGGCGGTCAGCTCGTACCAGCCGGAGGTGAACAGCGCGGCGCGCAGCGAGTCGAGCGTGAGCGGGTGCGGCTCGCCGGAGCGCCCGAGGTGCACCAGCACCGAGCCGCCGTGGTAGCCGACCACGCCCAGCCGGTACAGGTGGTTGAGCACGTTGGTGTTGTCCGAGTAGCCGAAGTACGGCTTCGGGTTGGCCCGCAGCACGTCGTCGTCCAGGTAGGGGGTGACGGTGATCAGGTCGTCCCCGCCGACTGTGGCCAGTACGGCGGTGATCGTCGGGTCGGCGAACGCGGCGGTCAGGTCACGTGCCCGGTCGCGCGGGTCGGCGCCCATGACCCGGGTGGTCGGATACTCCACCGCTTCCAGCCCCAGCTCGTCGCGGAGGCGGCGCAGGCCCAGCTCGTACACGTGGGGGAAGAGACCCGGCAGGCCGGCGGAGGGCGAGACGACCGCGACGCGGTCGCCCGGCTTCGGTTTGGCGGGATAGACAGGCACCGTCATGGTCCGACGCTATCGGACCGGACCAGCGGTTTTCGCCGGACGAAACCCCATGAGCCGGGTATATGACCGCAATAGGCTGAGGCCGTGGACGACGAGCCGGAGCTGCGTACCCGGGACTGGCTGCCCCGCACGGCGGCGCTGATCCTCGGCACCCTGGCGCTGGCCAGCGCGTTCATCGCCGCCTACGTCGGCGCGCTGCACAAGCCGGACCCGCGCGACGTGCCGATCGCCGTCGTCACGAGCGACCAGCAGGCGCAGGCCGTGATGTCCGCCGTCCGCGCCCGCACCGACGTGATCGAACCCGTCGGGTACGACAGCCGCGGCGCTGCCGAGGACGGCCTCAACGACCGGTCGGTGTACGCGGTGCTCAGCTCCGCCCCGGAGGGCGGCCTGACGCTCGCCACCGCCAGCGCGGGCGCGCCCGCCGCCACCGAACTCGTCACCGAGGTGTTCACCGAGGCGGCCCGGCAGGCCGGGGTGCCGCTTCAGGTCACCGACGACGTGCCGGTCTCCGCCGACGACCCGCGCGGCCTGGTCCCGTTCTACCTGGCCGTCGGCGTGGTGCTCGGCGGCTACCTGGCGTCCACGGCGCTCGGCATCTCGCTCGGCACCAGCCCGCGTGACCTGCGCCGGGCCGGGCTGCGGATCGCCACGCTCGCGGTGCACGCGATCCTGCTCGGCGTCATCGGGGCGATCCTGGTCGGGCCGGTCCTCGGCGTATTCGAAGACCGCGTGGTGACGGTCGCGGCGGTCGGCGCGCTCGCCGCGTTCGCGGCCGGGATGGTCGCGGCCGCCGTGCAGGGCTGGCTCGGGCTGCTCGGCACCGGCATCGTGATCCTGCTGCTCGTCGTGCTCGGCAACCCCGGATCCGGCGGCATCTACGCGCCCGAGTTCCTGCCGCCGTTCCTGCGCGGGATGCACCGCTGGAACGTGCCCGGTCTGGCCACCGACCTGTTCAAATCGGCGATCTACTTCGACTGGCGCGGCGGTGGGTGGGCGCTGACCGGGCTGCTGGTCTGGGTGGTCGCCGGTCTGGCCGGTCTGCTCACCGCGACCATGTTCCGCGCCCGCCGGCGACCCGCGCCGGGGCGGCACGCCGTCGAGCGGGGCTGACCGGCAAACCGTCCCAGAGTGCAGATCATCACGGTGTCCCCCTCCTGTCCCCCGGGCCCACGCGGATACCATCCAGAGGAGTCGGACAGCGCTGTCCTTCGTCCTCGCGTAAGGAGCGCAACCGTGACCGACCAGCACGACCACGACGGCCCCGACGCCGCTCTCCGGGCCGACATCCGCCGACTCGGCACGCTGCTCGGGCAGACCCTGGCCCGTCAGGAGGGCCGGCCGCTGCTCGACCTGGTCGAGGAGATCCGCGCCCAGGTCCGCTCCGACGCGCCGGCCGCCGCGCAGCGCCTCGCCGGGCTCGACGTCACCACCGGCACGAAGCTGGCCCGCGCCTTCTCCACCTACTTCCACCTGGCGAACATCACCGAGCAGGTGCACCGCGCCCGGGACCTGCGCCGCCGCCGCGCCACCCACGGCGGCTGGCTGGACCAGGCGGCCAAGATGATCGCCGAGCGGGGCGTACCGGCCGAGGAGATCGCCGCGGCGGCCCGCCGGCTGGCCGTACGCCCGGTCTTCACCGCCCATCCCACCGAGGCGGCCCGCCGGTCCATCCTGTCCAAGCTGCGCGCGGTCGCCGACGAGCTGGACACCGAGACCGCCAACGCGATCCTCTACGGCGCCAGCGACGAGGGTCCGGCCAACCGCCGCCTGGCCGAACTGCTCGATCTCATGTGGCAGACCGACGAGCTGCGACTGGACCGGCCGGACCCGACCGACGAGGCGCGCAACGCGATCTACTACCTGCGGGACCTGTACGCCGAGGCCGCGCCGCAGGTCCTCGACGATCTCGCCGACACGCTGCGCACGCTCGGCGTGGAGACGTCGCCGACGTCCCGCCCGCTGACGTTCGGCACCTGGATCGGCGGCGACCGCGACGGCAACCCGTTCGTCACGCCGGTGGTCACCCGCGAGGTGCTGCGCATCCAGCACGAGCACGGCATCGCCGCCACCGAGAAGGCGATGGACGAGCTGATCACCGAGGTCAGCGTCTCCCGGCGGCTGCGCGCGGTGTCGCTCGACCTGTCCGCCAGCCTGGCCAAGGACCTGGACGCGCTGCCCGAGGTGGCACCCCGGTTCCGCCGGGTCAACGCGGAGGAGCCGTACCGGCTCAAGGCGCGGTGCGTGAAGGCGAAACTCGCCAACACCCGCGAGCGGCTGCGCGCCGGCACCCCGCACGTGCCGGGGCGGGACTACCGGGGCTCGACCGAGCTGATCGCCGACCTGGAGCTGCTGCGCGCGTCGCTGGCCCGCAACTCCGGCCAGCTCACCGCCGTGGGACGGCTCGCCTCAGCCATCCGTACGGTGTCCGCGTTCGGCCTGCACCTGGCCACCATGGACATCCGGGAGCACGCCGAGAAGCACCACGAGGTGCTGGCCCAGCTCTACGAGGCGGTCGGTGAGGTCTCCGACTACCCCGCGTTGTCCCGGCTGGAGCGCACCAAGCTGCTCGCCGACGAGCTGACCGGCCGGCGTCCGCTCTCCACGCAGGACAGCCCGCTCACCGAGTCGGCCCGCAAGACGTTCGACGTGTTCGCGGCGATCCGGGAGGCGCAGGACCGGTTCGGCCCCGAGGTCATCGAGTCGTACATCATCTCGATGACGCTCGGCGTGGACGACGTCCTCGCCGCCGTGGTGCTGGCCCGCGAGGCCGGCCTGGTGGACGTGCACTCCGGGCGCGCCCGGATCGGCATCGTGCCGCTGCTGGAGACGCCGGCCGAGCTGAACACCGGTGGTGAGCTGCTGGACGAGCTGCTGTCGCTGCCCGCGTACCGGGCGCTCGTCGCGGCCCGGGGCGACGTGCAGGAGGTGATGCTCGGCTACTCCGACTCCAACAAGGAGGCGGGCATCACCACCAGCCAGTGGTCCATCCACCGGGCGCAGCGCGCGCTGCGGGACGTCGCCGCGCGGCACGGCGTACACCTGCGGTTGTTCCACGGACGGGGTGGCACCGTCGGCCGGGGTGGCGGCCCCACGCACGACGCGATCCTGGCGCAGCCGTACGGCACGCTCGACGGCGCGATCAAGGTGACCGAGCAGGGCGAGGTCATCTCCGACAAGTACACGCTGCCGGCGCTGGCCCGGGAGAACCTGGAGCTGACGGTGGCGGCGGTGCTCCAGGCCACACTGCTGCACACCGCTCCCCGGCAGCCGGCCGAGATGCTGGAGCGCTGGGACGCGGCGATGGACGCGGTGTCCGCCTCGGCGTTCCGGTCGTACCGGTCGCTGGTCGAGGACCCGGACCTGCCCGCGTACTTCTGGGCCTCCACCCCGACCGAGCTGCTCGGCGCGCTGAACATCGGCTCCCGGCCGGCGAAGCGCCCGAACACCGGCGCGGGCCTGTCCGGCCTGCGCGCCATCCCGTGGGTGTTCGGCTGGACGCAGACCCGGCAGATCGTGCCGGGCTGGTTCGGCGTGGGCTCCGGGCTGGCCGCCGCGCGGGCGGCCGGGCTGGCCGACGTGCTCGCCGAGATGAACCGGAACTGGCACTTCTTCCGCACGTTCCTGTCGAACGTCGAGATGATGCTGACCAAGACCGACCTGGGCATCGCCCGGCGCTACGTGGAGACGCTGGTGCCGAAGAAGCTGCACCCGATCTTCGACAAGATCGAGCAGGAGTACGAGCTGACCAAGCAGGAGGTGCTGGCGGTCACCGCCTCACCCGCGCTGCTGGACAACTCGCCGGTGCTCCAGCGCACGCTCGCCGTGCGGGACACCTACCTGGAGCCGCTGCACCACCTTCAGGTGGCGTTGCTGCGGCAGTACCGCGAATCCGGCGCCGCCGGACGCGCGGTGGTGACCGCGCCGGGCGGGCGGCGTGCCCCGAACGACGGTACGGCGCTGGAGCGGGCGCTGCTGACCACCGTCAACGGCATCGCCGCCGGCATGCGCAACACCGGCTGATCTTCCCGGGCGGGGCCCTCGTGCGAGCGAGGGCGCCGCCGGGCCCGGCTAGAAGTCGCCGCCGCCGAAGTCACCACCGAAGTCGCCACCGCCGAAGCCGCCGAAGTCGCCGCCGCCACCGAAGTCGCCACCGGCGTAGTCGCCCTGGCCGCCCATGTCGCCGCCGCCCATGTCACCGCCCTGGTCGCCGAAATCCTGACCGTCGCCGAAGCCCTCCTGATAGCCGGCGTCGTACCCGGGGTCGGCGAACGCGGGCGAGAACAGCGCGTCCGCGATCAGGAGACCGCCGACCACACCGACGCCCGCACCGAGCGCGGTCTTCCACCACGGCGTGGAGTACCAGCCGGCCGGCACCGGCCGCCCCTGGAACCGCCCACCGGGGTAGTAGTAGGGCGTCGAGTTCCCCGGCTGCGGGCCGGCCCGGAACGTCTGCCCCTGCACGTCGACCTGGCGCTCCTTGGTGAGCGCGCCGGCACCCTGGGCGGCGGCGAGCGGTGGCAGCTCCGGGCCCGGGTCGATGCCCATCGCGGTCCGCGCCGCCCGGATGTACGCCAGCCCTTCCAGCGCGGTCTCCCGGGCCAGCCCGAACTGGCGCGGCGTGGTCGCCTGCTCCAGCTGCGAACCGGCTGCGTTGTACCGCTCACCGGCGTCGGCGAGCGCCTGGCGGACCGCCGGGGCGTCGCCGTGCAGGTTCATCAGCTGGCCGCCGAGCCGCTCGTACCAGCGCTGCGCCTCGGCGCGGGCGTCGGCCAGCTCGTTGGACCGACGCGATCTGCTCCCCCTCCGCCAGAACACGAACGCACCTCCGAGCAGCAGGATCAGGACCAGCCACAACGCGAACTCCATGACTCGAACGTACCCACCGGGCGCTCGTCGTACCCGTTTGGCAAGCTCTTGGCCATGAGCTTTGCGACGCTGGCCGTGGTGGTGCTCTGCCTCGCCGCGGGCGGCGCGGTGGGCTGGCTGGCCGCGCGGGCACGCGCGGCGGCCGACATCGCCCGCCTGGAGGCGACACTCGCCGCCACCCGGGCCGGCGAGGGCCGGCTGGAGCAGTCCATGCGGGCGCTCAGCTACGAGGCGACCGCGCAGTCCCAGGAGGCGGTGGCCCGAGCGGTCGCGCCGCTGCACGACACGCTGCGCCGCTACGAGCAGCGGGTGGCGGAGCTGGAGCGCGACCGGGTCGACGCGTACGCCGAGCTGCGCGAGCAGGTGCGGTCCATGAGCGCCGTCTCCGGCGAGCTTCGCACCGAGACCAAGCAGCTGGTCGCCGCGCTGCGCGCGCCGCAGGTCCGGGGCCGCTGGGGCGAGCACCAGCTCCGCCGGATCGTCGAGGCCGCCGGCATGCTGGAGCACTGCGACTTCAGCGAGCAGGTCACCGCCGCGACCGACCACCAGGGGGTACGCCCCGACCTGGTGGTGCGCCTGCACGGCGGCCGGACGGTGGTGGTGGACGCGAAGGCGCCGTTCGACGCGTACCTGACCGCGATGGAGGCGCGCGACGAGCGCGGGCGCGACACCCACCTGGACGCGCACGCCCGCCACCTGCGCGCGCACGTGGACGGCCTGGCCGCCAAGTCCTACTGGTCGGCGTTCGACCAGACGCCGGATTTCGTGGTGCTGTTCGTGCCGGCCGACCCGTTCCTCGACGTGGCGCTGCAACGCGACCCGTCCCTGCTGGAGCACGCATTCGCCCGCAACGTGGTGCTGGCCACGCCGGCGACGCTGGTGGCGCTGCTGCGCACCGTCGCCTACTCGTGGCGGCAGGAGGCGCTGGCGCGCAACGCCGCCACCGTCCACTCGCTGGCCCGCGAGCTGTACGGGCGGCTGTCCACACTCGGCGACCACGTCGGCAAGCTCGGTAGTTCGCTGAGCGGGGCGGTGACCGCGTACAACCGGGCGGTGGGCTCGCTGGAGGCGCGGGTGCTCGTGAGCGCCCGCAAGCTGGCCGAGCTGGGCGTCTCCGACGACGAGCTGGCCGCGCCGGCGCAGGTCGAGCTGGCACCGAGGCAGCCGCAGGCACCCGAGCTGCTGGGCGCGCCGTCCACATCGGCCGAGAGGTCGACGGACGTCGACGCCTAACACGCCGCACGTGATGACGTAGACCGATTCTTGTCACGGACTGATCACAAACCCAGGCCGGGTAGTGACACATGTCGCCGTGACACGCAGGATCACCGTCACACGTGCCCTGCCCCTTGAGGGCCCTGTTCTCTGGAGGAAGAGAACGTTGAGTAAACCCCGCACGCGCAGCCGGCGACCGTCCGCCGCGCTCCTGGCCTCGGTCCTCGCAGCCGGCGCCCTGACCGTCGGGGGTGGCGCCGGCACCGCGAGCGCCGCCCCCGCCACCCAACCCTCGCAGCCGACCGCCGCGAAGGCACTGGGCGCACACGACGCCAAGCTGCTCGACGAGGCGGAGGCGAAGAACGCGCCGACCGTCACGATGATCATCGCGGCGAAGAAGGGCTCGGCCAAGAAGGTCGTCGACGGCCTGACCGGCCTGGGCGCCACCGTCAGCCAGCGGTACGACCAGATCGGCTACGTGCTGGCGAAGGTCCCCACCGCGAAGGCGCTCAAGGCCGCCACGCTGCCCGGTGTCGCCGCCGTCGACCTGGACGAGACCATCAAGCTCCCCGACCCGGCGCCCGAGGCGGCACCGAAGGGCGCGAAGACCGCCGCCCAGGCGCAGGCGCTGGCCGGGCCGGGCGACGACACCGGCGCGGTGAACCCGTACATGCCGACCAACGAGACCGGCGCGGAGGCCTTCAAGGCCGCGAACCCGCAGTGGGACGGCCGCGGCGTCACGATCGGCATCATGGACTCCGGTGTGGACCTCGACCAGCCGGCGCTCCAGACGACCACCACCGGCGAACGCAAGATCGTCGACTGGGTCACCGCCACCGATCCGCTGGAGGACGCCTCCTGGCGGCCGATGCTGACCGAGGTCAGCGGCCCCTCGTTCACCACCTCGCTCGGCACCTGGGCGGCGCCGGCCGGCAACTACCGGTTCAACGTCTTCCGCGAGAACATCACCGCGAACAGCGACGCCCGGGGTGACCTCAACCGCGACGGCGACACCACCGACTTCTGGGGCGTGCTCTACAACCCCACCACCGGTGACGTGCGCGTCGACGCGAACCAGAACAACGACTTCACCGACGACGAGGTGATGCGGCCGTACAAGGAGCAGTTCCAGGTCGGCCACTTCGGCACCGACAACCCGGCCACCGCCGTACGCGAGCAGATCCCGTTCGTGGTCGAGTACCGGCGCAACGTGAACACCGCCCCGGTCGGCGGCCCCGGCCTGGTCGACTACGTCAACATCGGCATCATCGAGAGCACCCACGGCACCCACGTCGCCGGCATCACCGCCGCCAACGACATGCTGGGCAACAGCGCCTTCGACGGTGCCGCCCCGGGCGCCAAGCTGGTCTCCGCCCGCGCCTGCTCGTGGGGTGGCGGCTGCACCGCGGCGGCGCTCACCACCGGCATGGCCGACCTGGTGATCAACCGCAAGGTCGACGTGGTGAACATGTCGATCGGTGGCCTGCCCGCGCTCAACGACGGCTCGAACGCCCGCGCGGTCCTCTACAACGACCTGATCAACACGTACGGCGTGCAGCTGTTCATCTCGGCCGGCAACTCCGGTCCGGGCGTGAACACGGTCGGCGACCCGTCGGTCGCCACCGACGTGGTGAGCGTCGCGGCGAACATCAGCAAGGACACCTGGCTGGCCAACTACGGCTCGGTGGTCCGCAAGGACAACGCGCTGTTCAACTTCTCCTCGCGCGGCCCGCGTGAGGACGGCGGCTTCAAGCCGAACATCACCGCCCCCGGCTCGGCCATCTCCACCGCGCCGACCTGGCAGCCGGGCAACCCGGTGCCGGAGGCGGGCTACCCGCTGCCTCCGGGCTACCAGATGCTCAACGGCACCTCGATGGCCGCCCCGCAGGCCACCGGCGCCGCCGCGCTGCTGCTGTCGGCCGCTAAGGCGACCGGCAAGGGCGTCACCCCGGCCGCGCTGCGCCGGGCCGTCTACACCGCGGCCAAGCCGATCACCGGCGTCCCGACGTACGCGCAGGGCTACGGCATGTTCGACGTCCCGGGCGCGTGGAGCCTGCTCGCCAAGGGCGTGCCGACCCGCACCTACACCTCCGAGGCGCCGGTCTGCACCGAGCTGTCGCCGAACCTGACCCGCTACGACCGGGCCTCCGGCACGTTCGTGCCGAACCCGAACGTCGGCACCGGCCTCTACAACCGCTGCGCCGCCGACCGTGGTGGCCAGAAGGTCAAGGAGAGCCGCCACTACGAGGTGAAGCTGACCCGCACCAGCGGCCCGAACAAGGGCATCAAGCACGAGGTCGCCTTCCGCGGCAACGACGGCACCTACAGCGCCCCCAAGGTGGTCTGGCTGCCGCTGAACAAGACCGTGACGGTCAAGGTGAAGGCCAAGCCGATGACCGCCGGCGCGCACGGCGCCATCATGACCGTCGACGACCCGGCCACCAACGTGGTCGACTTCGAGGTCGCCACCGTCGTGATCGCCTCGAACGCGGCGTCCGCTCCGGCGTACTCGTTCTCGACCGACGGCTCGGTCGAGCGCAACGGCTTCCGGTCGTACTTCGTGACCGTGCCGCCGGGTGCGGGCGCGCTCCAGGTCAACCTGTCCGGCATCGCGACCGGCTCGCAGACCCGGTTCATCGCCATCAACCCGTACGGCGTGCCGGTCGAGAGCACCGCCAGCACCGCCTGCTACACCAACTTCTCCGACGCCGCGGTCTGCAAGCCGCAGGAGCGGGACTACCAGAACCCGCTGCCGGGCGTGTGGGAGATCGAGGTGGAGGCGCGTCGCACCTCGCCGGCGCTGGACAACCCGTTCCGGCTCCAGGCCCGCGTGCAGGGCGTCAAGGTGGAGCCGGCCGTGGTCCAGCTCCCGTCGGTCACCGCGGGCACCCCGGCCCCGGTGAGCTGGAAGCTGACCAACACCTTCGGCCCGGTCCAGGTGACCGGCGTCGGCGGCCCGCTGGCGAGCGTCCGGGCCGAGCGGCCCAGCATCACCGAGGGCGCGACCCAGGAGTACGTGGTGGAGGTGCCCGCGGGCGCCACCTCGTTCACCGCCCGGATCGGCAGCCCGTCCGACCTGAGCGCCGACCTGGACCTGACGGTCTTCCGCGGCACCACCCAGGTGGGGCAGTCGGCCGACGGTGACTCGGAGGAGGCGGTCACGCTGACCAACCCGACTCCCGGCACCTACCGGGTCGTGGTGGACGGTTACTCGATGAGCGACCCGACCACCGCGTACGACTACCGGGACTCGTTCGCGTCCCCGGCGCTGGGCACGCTCTCCGCGCCGTCCACGCCGCTGTCCCTGGCCAACGGCGCCACCGCCACCCTCACCGGTGCGGTGACCGCCCTGTCCACCCCGGCCGAGGGCCGGGAGCTGTACGGCGACATGGCCGTGACCACCACCGAGGGCGCGGTCGTCGGCCGCGGTTCGGTGGAGATCCTCGCGGTCAACTGAGCCGCTGACACGACGGAGCCCCGTCCCCTCTCGCAGGGGGCGGGGCTCCTTCGCGTCGTCAGGCGGGGCGGGCGGACTCGACCACGAACGGGGTGCCCTGCTGGCAGGTGGTCATCATGCCCGGTTCGGGACGACCGGTGACCTCGACCCGGGCGCCGGCCTTGAGCACGTCGCGCGGGCCACCGACGAGCAGGTGGCCGTCGAGCAGCAGGCAGTTCGGCTCGACGCCGGCCTGCACGGTGCCGCTGATGACGGTGCCGCCGACACCCGGCGGGGTCGACGGGCCGCCCTTCCAGGAGGGGCCCGGACGGCTCGGGCTGGTGCCGGGGTCGGGCTGGCTGGTCACCGGGGCGGCTCCCGTCGTACTCGGGCTGGGGCTCGGGCTGGAATCGGCGGACCCGTCGCCGGGTGCGGCGCAGGCGGTCAGCGCGAGACCGGCGAGCAGTGCGACGAGCACCGTACGAGGAGTCTTCATGGTCGATTGGACGCGGCGGACGGCCGATCCGTTCCCGGTCAGCCGCGGGCCGCGGCGGCGGCCTTCATGTCACGCTTGAGCTCCTGCGGCAGCGAGAACGTCAGCCGCTCGTCCGCGGTGGTGACCTCCTCGACGTCGCCGAAGCCGCGCTCGGCCAGGTGCGTGAGCACCTGCTGGACCAGCTCGTCCGGCACGCTCGCACCGGAGGTCACACCGACCGTGCCGGCGCCGGTCAGCCACGCGTCCTCGATCTCGTGCGCGAAGTCGACCAGGTAGCCGGCGCGCGCCCCGGCGTCGAGCGCCACCTCGACCAGCCGGACCGAGTTCGAGGAGTTGCGCGAGCCGACCACGATCACCACGTCGCACTCGGGGGCGATCTCCTTGACCACGTGCTGGCGGTTGGAGGTCGCGTAGCAGATGTCGTCGCTGGGCGGCGACTGGAGCAGCGGCAGCCGCTTCTTGAGCCGGGCCACCGTCTCCAGCGTCTCGTCCACCGACAGCGTGGTCTGGGAGAGCCAGACCACCTTCTCGGGGTCGCGCACGGTGACCTTGTCGACCCCGTCCGGGCCGTCGACGAGCTGGATGTGGGCGGGCGCCTCACCGGCGGTGCCGATGACCTCCTCGTGCCCCTCGTGGCCGATGAGAAGGATGTCGTAGTCCTGCGCGGCGAACCGGCGGGCCTCGTGGTGCACCTTCGTGACCAGCGGGCAGGTCGCGTCGATCGCCCGCAGCGAGCGCTGCCTGGCCTGCTCGTACACCTCGGGGGCCACGCCGTGGGCGGAGAAGATGACGGTGGCGCCCTCCGGCACCTCCTCGTTCTCCTCCACGAAGATCGCGCCCTGGGCCTCCAGCGTGCGCACCACGTGCTTGTTGTGCACGATCTGCTTGCGCACGTAGATCGGCGCGCCGTAGAGCTTCAGCGCCTCCTCGACGGTCTGCACCGCCCGGTCCACGCCCGCGCAGTAGCCGCGGGGGTTGGCCAGGAGCACGCGCTTGCCGGTCCGGGGAGTCGTCTCAGCATCAGTCACCCGCCCATCGTACGTGCCGCTCTCCCGCGCGGCAGCGGCCGCGAGGCGCACGCGGGCGCTGTCGGTCCCGGGCCGTAGGGTGGGCGGGTGAGCGCGGGAGACGACGGGCGGAGCACCGCGGACGGCCGGAGCACGCCGAACGGGCAGAGCGCCCCGGACGGCCGGAGCACGCCGGAGGAGCCGTGGCCGGTCCGGGTGGTCAGCCAGAAGGTCGGCGCCTGGATCGCCCGCCTGGGCTGGGTCTGGGTCGACGGTCAGGTGGCGCAGATCAGCCGCCGGCCCGGCGCGAGCACCGTCTTCCTCACGCTGCGCGACCCGTCGGCCGACCTCAGCCTGACCGTCACCACCAACCGCGACGTTCTGGACGCGGGCGCGCCGGAGCTGCGCGAGGGCGCCCGGGTGGTGCTGCACGCCAAGCCCGAGTTCTACGCCGCGCGGGGCACGCTCAGCCTGCGCGCCGACGAGATCCGCCAGGTCGGCCTCGGTGAGCTGCTGGCCCGGCTGGAGAAGCTCAAGAAGCTGCTCGCCGCCGAGGGCCTGTTCGACCGGTCCCGCAAGCGGCGGCTGCCGTTCCTGCCGGGCCGGGTCGGCCTGATCACCGGCCGCGCCTCGGCGGCCGAGCGGGACGTGCTGACCAACGCCCGCCGCCGCTGGCCCGCCGTCGACTTCCGCACGATCAACGTGGCGGTGCAGGGGCCGAGCGCGGTGCCCGACATCGTCGGCGCGCTCAAGGTGCTCGACGCCGACCCGGCGGTCGACGTGATCGTCATCGCCCGGGGCGGCGGCGGCATCGAGGATCTGCTGCCCTTCTCCGACGAGGCGCTGTGCCGGGCCGTCTTCGCCTGCCGCACGCCCGTGGTCAGCGCGATCGGCCACGAGACGGACGCGCCGCTGCTCGACTACGTGGCCGACGTGCGCGCCTCCACCCCCACCGACGCGGCGAAGCGCATCGTGCCGGACCTGACCGAGGAGGTCCGGCTGATCGGCCAGGCCCGGTCCCGGCTCGAACGGGCCGTCCGTCACCTGGCCGACCGGGAGCAGCACCGGATCGACCTGCTGCGGTCCCGTCCGGTGCTGGCCCGGCCGCAGGTGATGGTCGAGCAGCGGGCGGTGGACGTGTCCGCGCTGCGCGACCGCGCCGGCCGGTCCCTGGAGCACCGGCTGCGGGGCGCCACCGACGACCTGCGGCACACGCTGGCCCGGCTGCGCGCGCTGTCCCCGGCGGCCACGCTGGAGCGCGGCTACGCGATCGTGCAACGCGCCGACGGCCACGTCGTCCGCGCGGCCTCCGAGGTGGCCAAGGGCGATCCACTGCGGGTACGCCTCGCCGAGGGCGAGCTGACCGCCACCGTCGACGGCTGAGGGAAGAGAGACGATGACCGGGACAAAACAGGACGAACAGCTCAGCTACGAGCAGGCCCGCGCCGAGCTGGCCTCGGTGGTGGAGCGGCTGGAGGCGGGCGGCACCTCGCTGGAGGAGTCGCTGGCCCTCTGGGAGCGCGGCGAGCACCTCGCCGGGGTGTGCCAGCGCTGGCTGGACGGCGCTCGCGCCCGCATCGACGCCGCCCGCCAGCGCGCCGAGGACTGACCCGGCCAGGGAGCCTGCGGTGGGGTTCCACGCGAGCGCAGAACCCCACCGAGGGCGTCAGTTGAACAGGTTGTACAGCTCGGCGGGGGCCTCGACGACCTGGTCGGCCGAGGGCTTCTGGGCCGGCGCCGCGTTGCCGTAGTCGGTGTAGGTGATCTTCAGGTCCTGCGCGGCGCTCTGGCCGGCGGCCGGGATCTTGAGCACCATCTCGCTGAGCCGGCCCTGCGTGTCGACCTTGGCGGTGAACGGCACCGACTGGGCCTGCGCCCCGAGCGCGGTGATCACGGCCGGGTCGAGTGAGCCCGCCTCGGCGGCCTTCGACACGTCGACGGTGCCCTCGTATGCGCCCTCGCCGGTTTGCCGCACCTCGGTGATGCCCTGGGTCAGCACGGCGCTGCCGGCCGGGTCGAGCTTCTCGAAGTCGAAGCCCAGCGCCCGGTTGCCCTTGATCCGGTTCTGGTCGAGGTGGTGGAACTTGCCGGTGTTGAGGTTCTTCACGCCGGGGATCTGCGCGGCCGCCGTGCCGCCGAGTTCCAGCTTCACCCAGCTGTCCGGCTTCGCGTGGATCAGGTCCAGCTTCATCATCAGGTCCGACGACGGGTCGCCGATGGTCATCCGCATGTCGGCGCTCTGGCTCGGCTCGTGCACCTGCCCTTCGGCGGTGGAGCCCGCGCCGGTCATGGAGAACTTGAAGTTCCCCTCGCGGATCGCGTTAGTGGAGTCGAGCAGAGCCTGCTTGGCCGCGCTGCTGGACGCCGTGGCGCTCGGTGCGACGCTGCCGGAGGCGCTCGGGGTCGCGGAGGCGTCGGACGTCGTCCCGTTGCCGTTGCAGGCCGCCAGGCCGGGAATGAGCAGCGCCGCGGCGAACGCGGTGGCGCTGAAGCGTCGTATCTTCACGTCAACCTCTCCAGGTGGGTCGTCCGGGCTCGATGTCCCTTCTGTTCCCGCAAGCGGGGTTCCGCAATCCCGCGTCACCCGGAGGGTGGACGTCAGCGCAGCGAGGTGGCGAGCTTGCGCAGCTCCGTCTCGCCCGCGTCACCCACCACGATCACCGTGCGGTTCGGCTCCAGCAGGACGAGCGCGTGCTCGTTGCCGCGTGCGGTGTAGCGCTGCCAGCTCAGCCCGCCGGGCAGGTCGGCCGCTCCCTGCGGCTGCCCCTCGGTCAGCTCGGCCGGCAGCAGCTTCTCCGCCGGGACGTTGCTCTCCACGAGCTGCGCGCCCCGGCCCTCCGGCGTCACGTACCCGATCCGCAGCGTCGAGCCGTCCGCCTCGGTCCGGAAGCGGGCGTTGACCGTACGCCAGTCGTCGCCCAGCCCGGTCGGCTCGGCGACCGGGAAGGCGTTCGCCGAGCGGGCCTGCTCCAGCGCGGGCGCCGGGTCGACGGTGACCGGTGAGTCGCCGCCGAGGAAGCCCCGGTAGAAGGCGAGCAGCAGCGCGATCGGGACCAGCAGGATCAGCAGGGACAGCGCCATGTCCTTCGGCGACCGCTCGGACCGGCCTTTCGCCTTGCCGGCGGGCGGCGCGGGGGTGTCCGCCACGGCGGCCGGCTCACCCCGGTCCGCGACGAGCGCGGGCTGACCCTCGGACGGGGCCGGGCCGCCGTCCGGTCGGACGGGCGGCTGTCCCTGCGGCGGGGTGGCGTCGGTCGGTGTGCGGTCGGCAGGCTGTGCGGCTTCCACCCGGTCATTGTCGCAGCCCACCGGGTGACGTGATCCTGGCCTCCTCCGCCCCGCCGGGACGGCGAACCTGAGATCGTGTGAGGATCAGCGACAAAACCGGCGGCGGTGGCCGCCGGTCCCACCCCGCAACGTCGCGAGGAGGCCGCCATGACAACCACCAGGACGCGGACGCCCCAGGATCTCGACCGCAACCTCGCCCTCGATCTGGTCCGGGTCACCGAGGCCGCGGCGATGGCCGCGGGCCGCTGGGTCGGCCGGGGCGACAAGGAAGGCGGCGACGGCGCAGCAGTCGACGCCATGCGAAAGCTGATCAACTCGATCCCGATGCGCGGCGTCGTGGTGATCGGCGAGGGCGAGAAGGACAACGCCCCGATGCTGTTCAACGGCGAGGAGGTCGGCGACGGGACCGGCCCCGAGGTGGACGTGGCGGTCGACCCGATCGACGGCACCACGCTGATGAGCAAGGGCATGCCGAACGCGCTGGCAGTGCTCGCGGTGGCCGAGCGCGGGGCGATGTTCGACCCGAGCGCGGTCTTCTACATGGAGAAGCTGGCGGTCGGCCCGATGTACGCCGACGTGGTGGACATCAACGCCGGGGTGGCCGAGAACATCAACCGGATCGCCAAGGTCAAGGGCACCGACGCCGCCGAGGTGACGGTGTGCGTGCTGGACCGGTCGCGCCACGACGACCTGGTCAAGCAGATCCGGCGTACCGGCGCCGGGATCCGGTTCATCTCCGACGGGGACATCGCGGGCGCCATCGCGGCGGCCCGCGGCGAGTCGGACGTGGACGTGCTGATGGGCATCGGCGGCACCCCGGAGGGCATCACGGCTGCCTGCGCGCTCAAGTGCATGGGCGGCATGATGCAGGCCAAGCTCTGGCCGAAGGACGAGCAGGAGCGCCGCAAGGCGCTGGACGCCGGGCACGACCTGGACCGGGTGCTGTTCACCGACGACCTGGTCACCGGCGACAACTGCTTCTTCGTGGCCACCGGTGTCACCTCCGGCGACCTGCTGCGCGGCGTGCGCTACCGCTCCGGCGGGGCGTACACCCAGTCGATCGTGATGCGTTCCAAGAGCGGCACGATCCGGGTGATCGACTCGTACCACCGCCTGGAGAAGCTCGCCCTCTACTCGGCTGTCGACTTCGACGGACGCCCGCTGGCCGAGCAGGAGTGAGCAGCGCCGGGACGGCGGCACCACCGGCACCGCCGACGCTGTCGACCGGGCGACGTGTCGCCGGTGTCGGGTTGGCCACCGCCTCGGGCGTGATGGTCGCCGTCCAGTCCCGGATCAACGGCGAGCTGGGCGTACGCCTGGCCGACGGGATCGCCGCGGCGGTGGTGTCGTTCGGCGTGGGCCTGCTGATCCTGCTGGTGCTGGTCCCCGCCACCCCCGGTGGCCGGCGGGGACTGGCCGCCCTGCGGGGCGCGCTGCGGGCCGGCACGCTGCGCCCGTGGCAGTGCCTGGGCGGGGTGTGCGGCGCGTTCCTGGTGGCGACGCAGGGGCTGACCATCGGCACGCTCGGCGTGGCGGTCTTCACCGTCGCGGTGGTGGCCGGGCAGTCCGGCAGCAGCCTGCTCGTCGACCGGGCCGGCATCGGCCCGGCCGGCCGGCAGCCGGTCACCCCGAACCGGTTGATCGGCGCGGTGCTCACGGTGCTCGCCGTCCTGCTGGCGGTGGGCGACCGGCTCGGTGACCCGGACGCGCTTGCGCTGGCCCTGCTGCCGCTGGCGGCGGGGGTGGGCATCGCCTGGCAGCAGGCGGTCAACGGGCGGGTCCGGGCGGCCTCGGGCAGCGCCATGACCGCCACGCTCGTGAACTTCACAGTCGGCACGGCGGCGCTGCTCGTGACGTTCGCGGTGGACCTGGTGGTACGCGGCCGGCCGGGCGGCGCGTTCCCGGACGAGCCGTGGCTCTATCTCGGCGGCCCGCTCGGCATCGTGTTCATCGCGCTGGCCGCCGCCCTCGTCCGGTTCACCGGGGTGCTGCTGCTCGGCCTGGCCACGATCGCCGGGCAGATCGTCGGCGCGGTGCTGCTGGACCTGGTGCTGCCGACCGCCGCCTCGCACCCCGGGCTGGACACGCTGCTCGGCGCGGCGCTGACCATGGTCGCCGTGCTCGTCGCCGCCTTCGGCCCGGCCCGCCGCCCCTAACGGGCGGCGGCGGGCGCTGCGGCTTGCAGGCCGGTGACCATCTCGTCGACGACGCGGTCCAGCGGCGTCCCGTCGATCCCGAACGTCTCGCTCGCGGCGGTGGAGTCCATCACGAACGGCCCGGCGAACTGGTGCGCGGTCTCCCGCATCTCCCGGGCGAACGGGTCGGCCAGGCCGCCGAGCCAGAGCACCGGGTAGGGCATCCGGGTCAGCCGGGGCGCCGGCGCGCCCGCCCGCTTCGCCGCCCGGCCGGCGAGCGCCCGCATGGACATCGGGGGCGCGCTGGGCACGTGCCAGGCCCGTCCCCAGGCCCGCGCGTCTGTCGCGGCGGCCACGAGGGTACGGGCGACGTCTCCCACGTACGTCCAGGTGTGCGGCGCGTCCCAGGCGACCGGCAGGAACACCCGCTGCCCGGCGAGCACCTTGGGCAGCACCATCATGGGCAGCGACTTGCCGCCGAGGCCGATGTAGTCGGAGCCGCGTACCTCGGTGATCCGGGCCCGGCCGGCGCGGTGGGCGGCCAGGGCGTCGGCCCACATCCGGTTGCGGATCCGGCCCTTGACGCCGGTGGCGGCGAGCGGGGTCGCTTCGGTCATCGGTGCGTCGACCGGGCCGTACCCGTAGAGGTTGCCGACCGTGGCGAGCACGGCGCCGCTGCGCTCGGCGGCGGTGAGCAGGGCGGCTGCGAGCGGCGGCCAGTCCGTCGGCCACGTGTGGTACTCCGGGTTGGCGCAGTTGTAGAGCGCGTCCCCGCCCGCGCTGAGCGCGGCGAGCCGGTCCGCGTCGGCGGCGTCGGCGGCCACCCGCTCGATCGCCGGGTGCTCGGGGCCGGTGCCGCGCCGGGTGACCACCCGGACCCGCTCGCCGCGTTCGGCGAGGAGGCGGGCGGTGGCGGTGCCGACGGGGCCGGCGCCGACGATCACGTGCAGTGCCATGACAGGTCCACCTTCACTGAAGCAGTCGTCCAAATCGAGAGCACCGCTCTCGAAACAGAGCATGACTCATGCAGGCGGATCGCGTCAAGAGCAGTGCTCTCTCTTTTGATTGCTGCTCTCATCCGTGGCACAGTGAGGGCATGGTCGCTCCCTCGCTCCGCGCCCGCGTCCGCGCCGGGATGATCGAAGAGATCAAGACGGTCGCCCGGCGCCACCTGGACACCGACGGCGCGAACCTCTCGCTGCGCGCTGTGGCCCGCGACCTCGGCATGGTCTCCTCGGCGATCTACCGCTACTTCCCCAGCCGCGACGACCTGCTCACCGCCCTGATCCTGGAGGCGTACGACGCGCTCGGCGACGCGGTGGAGGCGGCCGACGCCGCCGCCGACCGGGCCGACCTGCGCGGACGCTGGCTCGCCGCCTGCCGGGCCGCCCGCGCGTGGGCACTGGCCCACCCCGCCGAGTACGCGCTGCTCTACGGCAGCCCGGTGCCCGGGTACGCGGCCCCGGACGACACGGTCGCGCCGGCCCAGCGCCCCCCGGTGACCCTGGTCGGCATCCTGCGCGACGGAGTGGCCACCGGCCGGCTCGCCCCGCCCGACGAGGAGCTGCCCGAGCCGCTGCGCGGCGACGTGGCCGAACTGGTCGAGCTGCTCGGCATGGACGTGCCGCCCGCGCTGCTGGCCCGCGGCATGGCCGGCTGGACCCAGCTGTTCGGGCTGATCAGCTTCGAGCTGTTCGGCCGGATCAACCGGGCGCTGCCGCACCGCGACGAGTACTTCGACCACCAGATCGGCCTGATGGCGGACCTGGCCGGCCTGCCCTGACGCCGATCGGCGTCAGGTGCCGTCGGAGGAGTGACCGGGGAACAGGTGCGCGGTCGGGTCGATGACGACAGCCGCGTTGTTCACGGCGGTGGCGGCCTCGCCGAAACCGGTGGCGATCAGGCGGACCTTGCCCGGATATTCGGTGATGTCCCCGGCCGCGAACACCCGGGGCAGGTTGGTGGCCATCGCGCTGTCCACCACGATGTGCCGCCGGTCGAGGTTCAGCCCCCACTCGGCGAGCGGGCCGAGGTCGGCGGTGAAGCCCAGCGCGGCCACCACCGTGTCCACCGGCAGTGTCTCCACCTCGCCGCCGCGTACGGTCAGCTCGGCACCGGTCACCGTCTCCTCGCCGTACAGCCGGCTCACCTCGGCGTTGACCACGATCCGCACCGGCAGCGCGCGCACGCGCTCGATGGTGCCCGCGTGCGCCCGGAAGCGGTCCCGCCGGTGCACCAGCGTCACCGACCGGGCCAGCGGGGCGAGCGTGGCCGCCCAGTCGAACGCCGAGTCGCCGCCGCCGACGATGAGCACGTGCCGGTCCGTCAGCTCGGTCGGCTGCGGCACGAAGTAGACGATCCCGCCGCCGGTGAAGCTCTCCGCGACCGGCAGCGGCCGTGGCGTGAAGCTGCCCAGCCCTCCGGTGATCAGCACCGCGCCGCAGCTGAGCTGCTCACCGCCGGCGAGGCCGAGCACCGGCCGGCCGTCGAGGTAGGACAGCTTCTCCGCGCGTACGCCGAGCCGGTAGTCGGGGTGGAACGGCGCGGCCTGGGCGACCAGGTTCGTGACCAGCTCGCGGCCCTTGATCGCCGGGAAGCCGGCGACGTCGAGGATCAGCTTCTCCGGGTACATGGCGGTGACCTGACCGCCCGGTTCGGGCAGCGCGTCGATCACCGACACGGAGAGTCCACGGAAACCGGCGTAGTAGGCGGCGAAGAGCCCGGCGGGACCGGCCCCGATCACGGCGACATCGACCTCGCGCATGGCGTACCGTCACTTTCCGCTTCGGGATCAACCCGTGCTGATGCGGAAACGGTAGGCGGGCGGGTGGCCGTGGGCAAGCACGTCCCGCGGTTCGATCAACGCGCCGTCAGGGCAGCGTCATCCTCGGTGAGCCGAGGCGATCCGACTCGCCGGTGTCGTTGCGGCGGCGGAACAGGATCGCCGCGACCACGCCGCCGAGCAGCCCGAACAGGTGACCCTGCCAGGAGATGCGCTCGTCGGTCGGCAGGATGCCGAGCAGTTGCCAGCCGTAGAGCAACCCGACCAGCAGGCCGACGGCGAAGTTCCACCAGCTCCGCTCCACCACGCCCCGGGTGAGCAGGATGCCGAGGTAGCCGAAGATCACGCCGCTGGCGCCGACCACCACCGAGTTGGGCGAGCCGGTGAACCAGACGCCCAGGCCGCTGACCAGGATGATGACTCCGGTGGACCAGAGGAACCGGCGGGTGCCCGCGGCCAGCACGAACGTGCCGAGCAGGATCAGCGGGATGCTGTTGCTGTAGAGGTGGTTCCAGCCGGCGTGCAGGAACGGCGAGAAGAAGACGCCGTCCAGGCCCTGGAGCCGCTGCGGGATGATGCCGGCGGTGTAGTCCAGGCCGAGTCGCAGGCCGACGTCGAGCGCCTCGATGAGGAACAGCACCGGCACGACCGCGCACATGGCGACGAAGGCCCGGCCGAGCGCCGCGTAGAACGCGTCGGTCCCGAACCGGTGGGGGTCGCCACTAGGGCCGTACCAGGTCACCTACCAAGAGCTATCAGCAAATGCGGCGGGCCGCCAGTCGGGCGGCGGTACGACGACGGCGGAACACCGGGTCTGCCCGCGTGTCCCGCCGTCGTGGTGATGTCAGTACCAGCCTGAACTCTGCGACTTCTGCCAGGCGCCGCAGGGGGTGTCGTACCGGCCCTTGATGTAGCCGAGCCCCCAGGTGATCTGGGTCGCCGGGTTGGTCTTCCAGTCGTCGGCGACCGAGGCCATCTTGCTGCCCGGCACCGCCTGCGGGATCCCGTACGCCCCGGACGAGCTGTTGGCGGCCTTCGGGTTCCAGCCGCTCTCCTTGGTCCAGAGCTTGTCCAGGCACGGGAACTGGTCGATGCCGAAGCCCTTGTCGAGCATGATGGCGCAACCGATCTTGCGGTTGCCGCTGTATTCCGCGCAGGAGGACGGGATCGGGCCGTCGTACGGCTTGACCTTCGCCTCCTTCTCCGCCTCCTCCGCCGCGGCCCGCTCCTTCTTGCGGGTGGCGGCGGCCGCCTCGGCCTTCCTGGCCCGCTCGGCGGCCTCCTTCGCCGCCGCTGCGGCGCGCAGCTTCGCCTGGTACTCGGCGGCACGCTGCCGGGACGAGTCCACGCGGTGGTCGGACAGCCGTTCGCGCTGGTACGCGTACTCCGCCTGTTCGACCTCCAGGCCGACCTGCGCGGTCCGGCCCTGCTGCTGGTTCTGTCGATCCTCACCCAGATAGAAGCCGCCGGCGACGCCCACGGAGAGCAGCGCGACAGCGGCCGTACGGGCGCCGAACCGGCTCCACAGCCGACTCACGAAGTTTCCCTTCGTCGGGGGCAGGGACACAGCACACGCATGGCCGGGTCGGGTCACGCCGGGTGCCGTGAGCGCACCGGTACCGGTGTGACCCCGGGCCGTGTCCGGCTCCCGAGTGGTAGGTGACGCTCGATGGACACCATTGCGCACAGTGAGGCCGGTGGGAAATGGCCGGGCCTAAAAGTGATCTGCGTCACCCTAAAAATCTGGACAAAGTAGGACGAAAGGCGCGGTCAGCCGGGGATGTCCTCCAGCAGATCGGTGACCATGGCGGCGATCGGAGAACGCTCCGATCGGCTGAGCGTGACGTGCGCGAAGAGGGGATGCCCCTTCAGCGCCTCGATCACCGCTGTCACCCCGTCGTGCCGGCCGACCCGGAGATTGTCCCGCTGGGCCACGTCGTGGGTGAGCACCACCCGCGACCCCTGGCCGATGCGCGACAGCACGGTGAGCAGTACGCCCCGCTCCAGCGACTGCGCCTCGTCCACGATGACGAACGCGTCGTGCAGGCTCCGGCCGCGGATGTGGGTCAGCGGCAGCACCTCCAGCAGCCCGCGCGAGGTGACCTCCTCCAGCACGTTCTCGTGCACCACCGAGCCGAGCGTGTCGAAGACGGCCTGCGCCCAGGGCGACATCTTCTCCGACTCCGACCCGGGCAGGTAGCCGAGCTCCTGGCCGCCGACCGCGTACAGGGGACGGAACACGATCACCTTCTTGTGCCGGCGCCGTTCCATCACCGCCTCCAAGCCGGCGCAGAGCGCCAGCGCGGACTTGCCGGTGCCGGCCCGCCCGCCCAGCGACACGATGCCGATGGACTCGTCCAGCAGCAGGTCGAGCGCGACCCGCTGCTCCGCCGAGCGCCCGTGCACGCCGAACGCCTCCCGGTCTCCCCGGACCAGCCGGATCGTCTTGTCCGGCAGCACCCGGCCCAGCGCCGAGCCCCGCGCCGAGTGCAGCACCAGGCCGGTGTGACAGGGCAGTCCCGCCGCGGCGTCGACGTCGAGCGTCTCGCCCGCGTACAGCCGGCCGATCTCCTCCTCGGCCAGGTCCAGCTCGGCCATCCCGGTCCACGTCGGGTCGCTGGCCTGGCCGTGCCGGTACTCGTCGGCGCGCAGCCCCACCGAGGCCGCCTTCACCCGCAGCGGCATGTCCTTGCTGACGAGCGTGACCTCACGCCCCTCGGCGGCCAGGTTGAGCGCCACCGACAGGATGCGCGCGTCGTTGGACTCGTTGCGGAACCCGGGCGGCAGCACCCCGTCGTCGGTGTGGTTCAGCTCCACCCGCAGCGTGCCGCCCTGGTCGTTGGCGGGCACCGGGCGATCCAGCCGGCCGTGGCGCACGCGCAGCTCGTCCAGCATGCGCAGCGACTGACGGGCGAACCAGCCCAGCTCGGGATGGTGCCGCTTGCCCTCCAGCTCGGAGATGACCACCAGCGGCAACACCACCTCGTGCTCGGCGAAGCGGTGGAACGCCGCCGGGTCGGACAGCAGAACCGAGGTGTCCAGGACGAAGGCCGGTCCGGCTGGTCGGGGCTCCTCGGCCTCCGCGGCTGCGGCGCGGCGGCTGCGGGTGGTCCGGCGGGTCGGGGCGGTCGAGGCCGGGGGCTGCTCGGCTCCGGCGGGGGTACGGCGAGTGGTCACAGGCCTGCTCCGCGGATGGGCACCCGGCCACCCGAGTTCCGCCTCTTCCGGTGCCCGGAGGACACGGGGTCGGATGCGGGCCCCGTGCGCGAGGACGCAGGTCCGGGCTGTCCGGCTGGCCCGGGAAAACCCCGCGCCATGCCTAGACGCTAATCGCCGCGGGGCCGCTGGGCTAGAGGTGCGCGTGGATCATCGCGTGGTCTTCGCGGGGCGTACACCTGTTCGGGTGACCGGCGCACCGGAACCGGCCGGGATGCATGCCCCCTGCGCGCATCCCGGCCGGTCGTCCACTGCGGCGCCGCGTTGCGGCGCGGGCCTCAGCCCTGGCGGCGCACCAGCGTGCCGGCCCGCGGTCCGCCGCCGGCCGCGCCGAACGACGATCCGGTGTACGTGGTGCCCACCCGGCCGACGGCACCGAGCTGGGCGGTGGCGGTGACGCGCACGGCCGGGGCCGAGCCCGGCCGGGTGGCGACCGCCGCGGGCACGGAGGTGCCGGCGAACGGCACCGCCGAGCGCCCGGCCGACGTCACCACGGTCGGGCCGGGGCCCGACAGCGCCGAGGCGATCGCCGCCTGGGCATCGCGCCGCCGGCGGTTCCAGGCACCCCGGTCGCCGTCGAAGTAGCCCTGGCGGTAGCCGAACCGGTAACCGATGCGGTAGCTGAGCTGGCCGTGCAGGCGGCCGGCCGCGTAGCAGGTGGAACCGAGCACGAGGACGAGCACCACGGCGAGAAAAGGGGTCATCGCTCGTCCGTCCCGGGCAGCGGGTCGACCACCAGCAGCCGCTCCAGGTCGTCGGTGCTGACCTCCTCGACCAGCTCGACACTGATCCGGCATCCGTCGAGGATCACCTCGGCCACCGACGCCCGGCGGATCTCCCCGCCGGAGTCGTAGACCCGCACGCTCAGCTCGGGGCAGCCGAGGTGGGTCCGCCAGGCGTCCCACTCCCCCCGGTCGCCGACGCTGAGTGAGAGGTACCGGCACCCGCGGGCGAGATAGACACGCCAGGGGGCGCTCAGCCCGGCCGACACTCCGTTCGCGATCAGCCCGAAGGCCTGGGCACGGGTCGCGAGCTCGGTCACGAGACCCCCTCGGCACCCGCGGAGTGACGCATGTGAGCACTCGTCGTCTCAAGCACGTGACACACCGTAAGTTGTCTCATGAGCGTGACAGTATCAGCTTTTCAGGCCTTTGCCGCCGTACTCGTGTCCATCTATTCTGCCCGGGTGACACCCCTCAGGAGCAGCACTGAATCGTTTACCGGAAATCCCCGATCAGCGTCACGTCGGCGTGACAGCAGCGCGCCGAGCCACCCCCTCGGGACCGACTGGCCGTACCGTCACGGGGTGACCGAGACGACCAACGCACGGAAGATCGCGTTCGCCACCTTCGTCCGGCGCGCGCTCGACGACGCCCGCGCGCTACGGGCCTGGAGCGGCACCGAGGTCTCCCGGCGCACCGGCGTCTCCCGCCAGACCATCAACCGCTGGGTACGCGGCGACTGGGCCAGCGACCCCGAGGCGGAGCGGGTGGTCGCCTTCTGCGAAGGGCTGGGGCTCGATCCGGCCGCCGCGTTCACCGCGCTCGGCTGGGACCGGACCGCCGGGCCGCGTACCGCGCCGCCCCCGCCCCCGATGGACCCGGACGTGGAGGCGCTGCTGCGCCGGCTGGTCGACCCGAACGTGTCCGACGCGGAGAAGTTCCACATTCGCGAAACCATTCGTTACCTCGCATACCGCCCGACTCTGCCGGGCGGTGTCCGAAATAGGGGTAAACAGGCGGGGTAGTTCCTCAGATGGCGAAAGAACGGAAGGTCGAACCCAATCGTTTCGCCGCGGGGACGGATCGGACCCGCTAGCGTCCACGTTTGTACTGCTAAGGGCTCGTCATCGGCGGGGGGACGGGACACAGCCGAACCCAGCCCTGCGGGACAGAAGGAGGGGTCTGTCCATGACCCTGAAATGGTTGGCAGTCGTGGTCGCGGTGGTGTCGCTGACATCGTGCGTGACCGGCAACGTGGTGGTCGGCGTACTGGACGGCGGGCAGCTTCCCCTGGTCGTCAACCTCTTCGCGCTCACCACAGCCGGCACCGCGGTGATCCTCGCCGTCGTCGCCGAGCTGCACGATCGGCTCAACGACCGGGTCAGCGCGCTCACCGAGTTCCTGGTGGCGCGGCTCAACGAGATCGAGGCGCACACCGGCGACCGCAACACCGGCTTCGTGGAGGGCTACCTGCTCAGCCACGGGCAGGAGGCGGCCGTGGTGCCGTTCGGTCGCCGGGGACGAGGAGCCGCCGAACGCTGATCCTCACGTCGTTCCGACGTCACATCTCGGCCACGAATACGCCGCCCGGCGCGGGGTACGCTGACGCGCGTGCCGCCGTTGAATCTGGGCAACCAGCAGCCGAAGACCCCGTTGAACGCGGAGCACGCCTGGCGTGCGACCGCCGCCCGCGCGGGTGACGTCGTCCTCTTCTTCGACTTCGACGGCACCCTGGCGCCCGTCGACGACGACCCCACGGCCGTACGGCCAGCGCCCAACGTGCTCAGCGCGTTGGAGGCGCTCGCCCCGCACGTCCGCCGGATCGCCATCGTCTCCGCCCGCCCGGTGGACTTCCTCCGCGACCACCTCGGTGGCCTCGTCGGCATCGACCTGTACGGGCTCTACGGCCTGGAGCACAGCCACTCCGGCGGCGAGACGGTCACCGAGCCGGCCGCCCTGCCGTGGGTGCCGACCATGTCCGACCTGGCCGAGCAGGCCCGCGCCGAACTGCCGCCCGGCGCGCTCGTCGAGTTCAAGCGACTCTCCGTCGCGCTGCACTGGCGTACCGCCCCGCAGCTCGGCGACCTGGTGCAGGAGTGGGGCCGGGCCCAGGCCGAGCGGCTGGGCCTGCGCGCCCAGCCGGGCCGGATGGTGCTGGAACTGAAGCCCCCGGTCGACCGGGACAAGGGCATGGTGATCGGCGAGACGGTCCGGGACGCCGGTGGCGCCTGGTACTTCGGCGACGACGTCTCCGACATCAAGGCGTTCGCCGCGCTGCGCGCCCGCGCCGCCGGCGATCCCGACTTCCTCGGTGTCTGCGTCGCGGTCGCCAACCCGGAGACCGGTCACGAGGTGGCCGACGCCGCCGACCTGACCCTGGACTCCCCGGCCGCCCTGGCCGACTTCCTCACCGCCGCGCTGCCCCACCTCCGCTGAGACCCCCACCACC
>NZ_WBKS01000058.1:0-33609 GCF_008868145.1 Micromonospora sp. AMSO1212t | reverse complement strand
GGGGATGGGTGAGGCGGAGCGACGGCGACGACGGCTGCGGCATCACGGCGAGGCCGGCACCCCGGCCGACGCCGACAGCAGCGGCGCCGGCGGGACCACCGCCAGCACCGCACCCGTACACGACGACGTGACGCCCCGGCCCACGCGCGGTGGCCGGCCGGGCGAGCCGGAGCCCCGGGCACGCCGCGCCGCCGCGCCCGCCGAGGAGGGCGAGCGCGGGCTGCGCGGGCTGGTCGGCTCCGGCTCGTCGCAGGTGAGCGTGACGGCCGCGCTGCGGGCACGCGACGCGGCCCGCCCCACCGAGGACGACCTGGCCGAGGCCGAACAGCGGGTGGTGCTCATCCGCCGCAACTGGGTGCCGCGCGAGGAGCTGCCCCGCAACGGGCGGTGAGCCCCGACGTGTCCGCTCAGGCGGGCAGCTCGGGCAGGCGGCGGCTCTGCTCGTAGGCGGCCACCTGCTCGATGCGCCGGCTGTGCCGGGGGTTGCCGGAGAACGGCGTGGTCAGGAACGCCTCGACGAGCGCGGTGGCATCGTCCAGCGTGTGCTGCCGGGCGCCGATCGCGATGACGTTGGCGTCGTTGTGCTCGCGCGCGAGCTGGGCGGTGTCGACGTTCCAGGCGAGCGCCGCCCGGACGCCCGCGACCTTGTTCGAGGCGATCTGCTCGCCGTTGCCGGAGCCGCCGATCACCACGCCGAGGCTGCCCGGGTCACCGACCACCCGGTCACCGGTGTGCAGGCAGAACGCCGGGTAGTCGTCGTCCGGGTCGAAGACGTGCGGTCCCACGTCGACCACCTCGTAGCCCTGCTTGGCCAGGTGGTTGGCGAGGTGCACCTTCAACTCGAAACCGGCGTGGTCGGATCCCAGGTAGACGCGCATACCGCGCAGTCTGACAGGCCCGCCTCCGGGCCGGCGCGCGGGCGGCGACCCGGAGGCGGATTCGTCACACGGTCAGTGCGGCAGCTCGGCCACGACCAGGCCGGCCCGCGCCTTCGGGGTGAACCAGGTGCTCTTGCGCGGCATCTTCTCCCGGGCCAGGTTCACCGCGACGAAGTCGTCGACCGTCACCGGCGCGACGAGGACCGCCAGCTCGGCCCGGCCGGCGTCGACCTCACCGACGAGCCAGCTCGCCGGGTAGTCGCCGCCCACGTACGTGATCCGCTTGTCGCCCGGGTCGAGGCCCAGCGCGTCGCGCAGCAACAGGCGCTCGACGAGCGCGTGGTCGAGGTTCTCCAGCCGGCCGGCGCCGACGTGCGGCAGCGTCACCGCGTACCCCCGGCCGCCGAGGTGGAGGTGCACGACGCCGCCGGTCGCCGGGACGTCGACCGGCCCGTCCACCGGGGTGACCTCCGCGCCCGCCGCGCGCAGCCGGTCGAGCAGCTCGTCCGGCGTGGTGGTCAGCTCGCTGACCAGCCGGTTGTAGGGCTGGATGGCGACCGACGCGGGCGTGGTGATCACCGAGAGGAAGCGCGGGAAACCGCCGGTCTGCGCGGCCAGGCTGCGGTGGTTGCCGTCCGCGACCACCAGCTCCCCGCCGCCGGCCAGCGCGGTCAGCTCGTCCTGCGCCGGGCCCGGCCCGAGCAGCCAGATCGCGTGCGTACGGCCGGACTGGTCGACGTCCGTCGCGGCGGGCGCGCCCGCCGCGTCGGTCGCCGCCGCGAGCGCGGCGTGCAGCTCGTCGCCCTTGCCGGTCTGGAGCAGGAGTACGGGCGAGAGCAGGTGACCGAGCGCCTCGGCCAGGGCGACGCGCTCACGCACCTTGGCGATGAACACGTCCTCGTTGCGGATCACCAGGCCCGGCTCGTCGGCGCGGGTGGAGATCTGGTCGGTGTCGACCATGGCCCACAGCCCGTACGCGCTCTCCTCGCCCGGCGCGCTGATCCGGTAGAGCACCACCACCTGCTCGGCCGGCGTGTAGCTGCCGTCCGCCTTCGCCTCGGTCAGGCGCGCCACCGCGTCGGGCAGCGCGTCGAGGAAGGACTTCCCGAGGCTGCCGGGCGCCCGGTGGGGCATCTCGATGCCCAGGGCGCTGTGCGGATTCGCCTCGACGATGGAGGTGATCTCCGCGTCGTCGGCGAACTCGTCGTAGTTCTGCGCGCCGGTGCCGCCAGTGGTGATCCAGGCCCGGGTGATCGGATGCACGACCGTCATGTCCGCTGACGCTACCCGGGCCCCGAACGGCGCCGCCGCCGGACTCACCCGCTTACCACCAGGTGATAGCGACGGGCCCCGGGCGGCTCAGGCGGTGGAGTTGCGGTGCCGGCCCGCGGCGGGGCGGCGCACCGGCGGGGCGGGGCGGGAGCCGGCGTTGAGGCGTACCGTCGTCGCACCGGCGGCGGCGCCGGACCGCGACGGCGCGCGGCCGGGCCGGACGGTCTCGCCCGGCGGTGTCATCCGCGAGGTGGCCACCACCCGGGCCACGCCGACCACGATCGGCGGGGCCAGCAGGTCGGCCACCTCGGCCGGACCGGCCGGCCAGTCGCTCTCGGTCACCGACCAGTACGTCGCACCGGAGTCCTCGGTCGCCTGCTGCGGCGCGTCGTCGGACATGCGGCGGTGCTTGGCCATGGGAACGCCTCCAGGAGCTGCCGTGCTGCGGCCCCGCGGGCCGTCGGCTGGGACACCCGGTGAAACGAGCCCCGCACCGGCCCGGTGACGGGCGGTGCGGGGCCCGGGCGCGTCGCGCCCCGCGCTCAGTTGAAGATCGGACCCTGCTCCCGGGTGCGCTTCAGCTCGTAGAAGCCGGGGGTGCCGGCGACGAGCAGCACGCCGTCCCAGAGGCGGCCGGCCGCCTCGCCCTTCGGCGCCGGGGTGATCACCGGGCCGAAGAAGGCGACCTGACCGCCGTCCGGACCCGGGGCGTGGATCACCGGGGTGCCCACGTCGGTGCCGACCGGCCGCATGCCCGCCTCGTGGCTGGCCCGCAGCGCCTCGTCGTACTGGGTGGACTCGGCCGCGTCGGCGAGCGCCGGGTCCAGGCCCACCTCGGTGAGCGCGCCCACCAGCATGTCCCGGCCCAGGCCCTCCTTGCCGAGGTGGATCCGGGTGCCCATCGCGGTGTAGAGCTTCGCCAGCGCCTCGGCGCCGTGCGCCTGCTCGACGGCGATGCACACCCGCACCGGGCCCCAGCCGTCACGCATCAGGTCCCGGTACTCCTCCGACACCTCCCGGCCGTCGTTCAGCACGGACAGGCTCATCACGTGGAACCGGATGTCCACGTCCCGGACCTGCTCGACCTCCAGCAGCCAACGGGAGGTGATCCACGCCCACGGGCACAGCGGGTCGAACCACATGTCCGCGGTGACACGTTCGGTCACGGTGTTTTCCCTTCACGACATCGTCGCGCCGGGGACCCGGCGCGGTCACCTCGATCCTCACCCCGTACCCCGTCGCCCGGTACCGGAATGAGAGCGTGACCTCGACCACCGAGAGCGGTCCGTGCATGGAAGACTCGGTTCTCGACGGGCCGTCACGAGCGGCCGGGCAAGACCGGCGCCGCGGGGCGCGGCGAGACGAGTGGGATGGAGACGAACAGTGCCGGGAGTGCGCAACCTGACCCAGGTCGAGGCGACCGAGCGGGCCCGCCTGCTCGAGGTGACCGGGTACGACATCAGCCTTGACCTGTCGACCGCGGTGCAGCCCACCGGTCGCACGTTCCGCTCGGTGACCGAGGTCCGGTTCCGCTGTGCCGAGCCGGGGGCGACCACGTTCATCGAGACAGCCGCCGAATCGGTGCGATCGGCCACGCTCAACGGCGAGCCGGTGGACCTGTCCGGCTGGTCCGCCGAGAAGGGACTCACGCTCAGCGGCCTGGCCGCCGAGAACGTGCTGGTGGTCGACGCCGACTTCGGCTACTCCAACAGCGGGCAGGGCCTGCACCGCACCGTCGACCCGGTGGACGGCGAGACCTACCTCTACAGCCAGTTCGAGACCGCCGACGCGCAGAAGGTCTACGCCTGCTTCGACCAGCCCGACCTGAAGAGCGTCTACACCTGGCACGCCACCGTGCCGGACCACTGGCGGGTCGTGTCGAACATGCCGGTGGAGCGCGAGGAGGCCGCCGGCGAGGGCCTGAAGACGGTGCACTTCACCGTCTCGGAGCGGATGAGCACCTACATCACCGCGCTCTGCGCCGGGCCGTACCACGAGGTGCGCCACACCCACGACGGCATCGACATGGGCTACTTCTGCCGGGCCAGCATGGCCCCGCACATGGACGCCGACGACCTGCACCTGATCACCACGCAGGGCTTCGACTTCTTCCAGGAGAAGTTCGGCGTGCGCTACCCGCTGCCCAAGTACGACCAGCTCTGGGTGCCGGACTTCAACGCCGGCGCGATGGAGAACTTCGGCTGCGTCACGCACGCCGAGTCGCACTACATCTTCCGGTCGCAGGTCACCGACTTCGAGTACGAGCAGCGCGCCAACACGATCCTGCACGAGCTGGCGCACATGTGGTTCGGCGACCTGGTCACCATGCGCTGGTGGAACGACCTGTGGCTCAACGAGTCGTTCGCCGAGTGGGCCAGCCACTGGTGCAACACGCACGCCACCCGCTTCACCGACGCCTGGACCACGTTCCTGTCGATCCGCAAGAACTGGGGTTACCGGCAGGACCAGCTCTCCTCCACCCACCCGGTCTACTGCGAGATGCCGGACCTGGAGGCCGTCGAGGTCAACTTCGACGGCATCACGTACGCCAAGGGCGCGAGCGTGCTCAAGCAGCTCGTCGCGTACGTGGGTGAGGAGCCGTTCCTGGCCGGCCTGCGCGCCTACTTCGGCAAGCACGCCTGGGGCAACGCCACCTTCGACGACCTGCTGTCCGAGCTGGAGTCGGCCTCCGGCCGGGAGCTGCGCAAGTTCGCCGCCCAGTGGCTGGAGACCGCGCAGGTCAACACGTTGCGCCCCGAGGTGACCATCGGCGCCGACGGCACGTACGAGCGGGTGGTGGTCCGGCAGGAGGCGCCGGCCGGCTACCCGACGCTGCGTACCCACCGCATCGGCGTCGGCCTGTACGACCTGACCGACGGCCGGCTGGTGCGCCGCGAGCTGATCGAGACGGACGTGACCGGCGAGCTGACCGAGCTGTCCGAGCTGCACGGCAGGCCCGCCGCCGACGTGCTGCTGCTCAACGACGAGGACCTCACCTACGCCAAGCTGCGGCTGGACGAGCGGTCGATGGCCACTGTGGTGCAGCACATCGCCGGCTTCGACTCGTCGCTGGCCCGGGCGCTGTGCTGGACCGCCGCCTGGGACATGACCCGTGACGCCGAGCTGTCGGCCCGCGACTACGTGGCGCTGGTGCTGGCCGGGCTGACCGCGGAGACCGACATCAACCTGGTCACGGCCACGCTTCGGCAGGCGACCACCGCGCTCACGTTCTACGCCGACCCGGAGTGGGCGCCGACCGGCTGGGCCGACCTGTCCCGTACCGCCCGGACCGCGCTCGCCGCGGCCGAGCCGGGCAGCGGCTTCCAGCTCGCCTGGGCCCGCGCGTACGCCTCGTCGGCCCGCTCCGGCGAGGACCTGGCCACGCTGCGCGGCTGGCTGGACGGCAACGGCGTGCCGGAGGGGCTGACCGTCGACACGGAGCTGCGCTGGACGGTGCTCCAGTCGCTGGTCGCCAACGGCGCGGCCGGTGCCGCCGACGTGGACGCGGAGCTGGCCGCCGACCGTACGGCCAGCGGCGAGCGGGAGGCCGCGTACGCGCACGCGCTGGTGCCGACCGCCGAGAACAAGGCCGCGGTGTGGGCGCTGCTCACCGGCCCGGACGCGCTGCCCAACTGGCGCAACCGGGCGCTGTTGCAGGGCTTCACCCACCCGGCGCAGGTTGAGCTGACCGCGCCCTACCGGGAGCGGTACTTCGCCACCGTGGACCAGGTGTGGGCGCAGCGCGACAGCGAGCCGGCGCAGGAGTTCGTGCAGCTCGCGTACCCGGCGTACCTGGTCGAGGAGGACACCGTCGCGGCCACCGACGCGTGGCTGGCCCAGGACGGCCGGCCGGCGTCGCTGCGCCGGCTGGTGGCCGAGGGCCGCGACGGCGTGGTCCGCGCGCTGAAGGCCCGGGAGCGGGACGCCCGCAGCGCGTGAGTGAGGCATGCCGGCCCCGGCCGCCGTCGTGGGCCCTGCGCCGCCGGCGAACGAGAAAGCCCGGCCCGCGTGAGCGCGGGCCGGGCTTCGTCGTGTGTGCGGGCGGATCAGCCCTTGCCGGCGTGGCTGGCGAGCTGGTCGAGGCCCTGGATGATGCCGCCGGCCAGGTCGCCGCCGCCGAAGGAGGCCACCATGGAGAGCGCGGCCAGCTTGGCGTACGTGTCCGGGATGCGCTTACGCGCGTACTTGCCGGTGACGATCTCCAGCTGCCGCTGGTTGGGCGACACCGCGATCAGCACCGAGCGGTCCGGGTCGGCGAGCTGGCGGTGCAGCCGCTCGGCGTGCTCCCGGATCGGCTCGTCGAGGCCGCCGACGTAGACCGAGAAGACCAGGCCGGTGCCCTGGTCGGCGAGGCGCAGCGCCTCGTCGATGCGGAGCAGCTGACGGGTCGAGAACGGTCCGTCCAGCACGTCGGGCGGGGTGCCCGTCCCCGTCGTGGGCCGCGCTTCACCAACGGTCACTTGCGCCTCCGGTTCCACCGGCCGGCGCCTCCCGGCCGGCCTGCTCCTGCTTGCGGCTGGTCAACGCCGGCGCCTGCGCCCCGGCGGCCAGCGCCGTGCCGGCCGAGTCGGCCAGCTGCTCCGGACGGCCCAGGAACCAGACCGGAGTGAAGTCGAAGGGCCGGCCCGGCCGGTAGCGCTTCGCGCCGCCACCGTTGCCGCGGTTGCCGACGGCCGCCAGGGCGGCGATCAGCAGCACCGCGGCGGCCGGGATGCCGACGAAGACCACCAACGTCTCGGTAACAGACAATCCCAACGCCCCCAGGCGGAAAGAGAGACCAGGAATGGTGCGGGTCGGCCGGTCAGGACCGGTCGCGTCCCACGTCACTTGTGATGTTCACGTTAGCGGAGTCGGCGGCCCGCCAGATTGCGGGGTGCTGATCCCATCCGTCACTCCGGTGCTCCAGCTGCGCGGCAGTGGCGAGCAGTGTCGCGTCGTCGCCGTACCGGCCGGTGAGCAGCACCCCGACCGGTAGCCCGTCGGCGGTCCGTCCGACCGGCAGCGAAACGGACGGATCGCCCGTCACGTTGAAGACCGCGCAGTACGGCGAGAAGCGCCGCTGCCGGTCGAAGTCCTCGGCCGGTTCGAGGGCGGTGAACGCGCCCACCGGCGCCTGCGGGGTCGCGAGCGTCGGGCAGAGCAGCAGGTCACAACCGGCGGTACGGCGTACGCCACGGCGTACCTGCGCCTGGAGTTCGCCGAGCGCGGCCATCAGCCGGGCCGCGCCGAGCGCCTCGCCGCGCTCGCGCAGGAACCGGGTCAGCGGCAGCAGGTCGCCCTCGCGCCCGGCCGGGACCGGGGTGACCGCCAGCGCGTACCAGACGGTCTCGAACAGCGGCCACGCCTCGTGGCCGAGCGGCGCGGGGACGTCGACCACCTCGTGGCCGGCGTCGGTGAGCAGCGCGGCGGCCCGGTCGACGGCGGCGACGCAGTCCGGGTGGACCGGTTCGTCGGCGAGCATCGGCGTGGTGAAGCGGCCGACGCGCAGCCGGCCGGGGCCGGTGGCGTGGGCGGCGCGGGTGACGCCGAGGTACCCGCCGGCGGGCGCGGCCGGCGGCAGGTACGGTTCGCCGGGCACCGGGCGGGCGAGCACGTCGAGCAGCGCGGCCACGTCGGCGACGGTACGGCCGATCGGCCCGTTCACCGGCAGCCCGAAGCCGCCGAAGCCGAGCGGCCCGCCGGAGACCATGCCCCGGCTCGGCTTGTAGCCGACCAGGCCGCAGAGCGCGGCCGGGATACGCAGCGAGCCGCTGCCGTCGGAGCCCTGCGCCACCGGCACGAGCCCGGCGGCGACCGCCGCCGCCGCGCCGCCGCTTGACCCGCCCGCGGTGTACGCGAGATCCCACGGGTTGCGGGCCGGCGGTGCCACCAGCCCCTCGGAGTAGAGCGAGCAGCCGAGTTCGGAGGTGGTGGTCTTGCCGAGGCTGACCAGGCCGGCGTCGGCCAGGAGGCGCACCACGTCGGCGTCGACCGGCGGGACGAAGTCGGCGAAGGCGGCCGAGCCGAAGGTGGTCCGCACCCCGGCGGTGAGCGTGAGGTCCTTGATCGCGGTCGGCACCCCGTGCAGCGGGCCGCGTTCCTCGGCCGCGAGCGCGTCGGCGGCACGGGCGGCGGTCCGGGCCCGGTCGGCGGTGACCGTGACGAAAGCGCCGACGGTGTCGCCGAGCGCTTCGACCCGGCGCAGGTGGTGCTCGACCAGTTCCAGGCTGGACAGCTCGCCCCGGCGGATCGCGGCGGCCTGTTCCAGCGCGGTCAGGTCGTGCGGCTCGGCCATGCCGTCCATCCTGCCGGTCCGGCGGCCCGGAGGCCGGGCGACACGTCCGGCGGGCGGCCGTCGGGTCCGTGTCCGGCTGACATCAGCGGTTCGGAATGCGTCCGTCGGCTCGGGACGACTGACGCATTCGCGCCGGCCGTCAGCGGCCGAGGAAACGCAGCGCGTTGCCGCCGAGCAGCGCGTCCCGCTGCGCGTCGGTGAGGAAGTCCGCCCGGTGCACCACCTGGCCGACCGGCCGCTCCCCCAGCGGGTACGGGTAGTCGCTGCCGAGCAGCACCCGCTCGGCGCCCATGGTGTCCACCAGCAGCCGCAGCGCGGCCGGTTCGAAGACCACCGAGTCCACGTGGAACCGGTCGACGTAGGAGCTGGGCGGTGCGCTGGACGCGCCGCGTACCAGGTCGCCACGGCGGTGCCAGGCGTTGTCGGCGCGGCCCAGCCAGAACGGGAAGCTGCCGCCGCCGTGCGCGAAGCAGATCCGCAGCGTCTCCGGCACCCGGTCGAACACGCCGCCGAGGATCAGGGCGAGCACCGACAGGTGCGTCTCGGCCGGCATCCCGGTCAGCCAGCGCGCCATCCACCGGTCCAGCCGGGGGCCGCCGGGCATGTCCCACGGATGCACGAAGACCGGCGCGCCGACCTCGGCGCAGTGGGTGAGGAACTGCACGATGCCCTCGTCGTCCAGATCCCGGTCACCGACGTGGTTACCGATCTCGACGCCGGCGTGCCCCGCCGACAGGCAGCGGTCCAGCTCGGCGCAGGCCGCGTCCGGGTCCTGCAACGGCACCTGGCAGAACGGCACCAGCCGGCCGCCGCCGGCGGCGGTGACCTCCAGCGTGAGGTCGTTGAAGATCCGGGCCACCTTGACCGCCTGGTCGGCCGGGCGGTCGTAGCTGAAGAACACCGGGGTGGGCGAGACGACCTGCACGTCCACGCCGTCGGCGTCCATGTCGGTCAGCCGGGTCGGCGCGTCCCAGCACGGGGCGCCGATCGGGCGGAACTCCGTCTCCCCCACCATGATCATGGCGGCGCGCTCGGAGTCCACCCGCAGCCAGGGCCAGCCGGACCCGCCGCACGCCGCGGCGAGGTCCGGCCAACCCTTCGGTACGACGTGCGTGTGCACGTCCACGACCGGCACGCGTCAGCCCTTGCCCGGGTGCAGCGCGCCGCAGTTGTCGCAGGTGCGGGCCTTCTCGTCGGCGTAGAACGCGGCGAAGACCGGAGGCAGGTCGGCGGCGATGTCGCGGACCTGCAGCTCCACCTCGTGCACCTTGTGGTTGCACTCGCCGCAGTACCACTGGAACTTCTCCAGCGTGCCCTCCTCGCGGACCCGCTCGATCACCATGCCGATCGAGCCGGCCTCGGGACGCTGCGGCGAGTGCGGGGTGTTGCGCGGCAGCATCCACATCTGCCCCTCGCGCACGTGCACCGTACGCGGGCCCTCCGGCAGCATCAGGTTGATGTGCATGTTGCCCTTGACCTGGTAGAAGAACTCCTCGTACGGGTCGACGTGGAAGTCCGTACGCTGGTTCGGACCACCCACCACCATGACGATGAAGTCGTCGCTGCCGGGCAGCATCTCCTTGTTGCCCACCGGGGGCTTGAGCAGGTGCTGGTTCTCGCCGATCCAGCCGGAGAAGCTGAACGGCTCGGCGATCTCACTCATGGGAACCTCCCGACGGAAGTAGGGCGACGGCCTGCATCTCGATCAGCAGATGCGGGTGCGGAAGCTGGTGCACGGCGACTGTGGTCCGGGTCGGCCCGGTGGCGTCGAAGAACTCCGCCCACACCTCGTTGTAGCCGCCGAAGTCGTTCATGTTGACCAGGTAGCTGGTGACCTGCACCAGGTCGCTCAGGTCGGCGCCGACCGAGCGGAGCAGGTCGCGGATGTTCTCGACCACGGCCCGGGTCTGCTCCCGGATGTCCAGGTCGGTGGTGCCGAACTCGTCCACCGACACCCCGGCGAACGTGTTGTCCGGCCGGCGCGACGACGTACCGGAGACGAAGACGAACCCGCCGGCCACCTTGACGTGCGGGAACGCGCCCCGCGGCACGGCCTTCCCGGCCACCACGCGGCCGGTCATGGCAGGGCCTTCAGGGAGGCGGACCCGAGCTTCTCCACTGTGGCCCGCACGTGTGCGCCGGGACGCAGCGGCACCGCGGCGGTGGCCGCGCCGGCCAGGAACACCCAGCCCTTGCGCAGCCGGACGCCGTGCCGGCCGGCCAGCCGCAGGCCCTCGTCCAGCGCGCGGCGCGGGTCGCCGAGGATGGCAGCGGTCGAACCGACCTGCGCCACCCGCCCGTCGATCTCCAGCAGCACGCCGAGGTTGTCCAGCCCGTCCGGCACCGGCGACCACGGCCCCACCACGAACGCGGCGGCCGAGGTGTTGTCGGCGATCACGTCCGGCAGCGAGAAGGTGAAGTTCGCGTACCGGGAGTCGATCAGCTCGATGGCCGGGGCGACAGCGCGCACGGCCCGGGTGAACGAGCCGACCGGTTCGCCCGGGTCGGGCAGCCGGTCCAGCAGGAACGCCACCTCCGGCTCGACCCGGGGGTGGATGAAGTCGCCGACGTCGACGCCGCCGCCGTCGGGCACCCGCATCACGTCGGTCAGCCGGCCCCAGATCACCTCGTCCACGCCGACCTGCGCCATCTTGGCCTTGCTGGTGAGCCCCATCTTGAGGCCGACCAGCCGCTCACCCCGGTCGAGGCGGCGCTGCACCAGCGCGGTCTGCACCGCGTACGCGGTGTCGACGTCGAGGCCGGTCTCGGCGGCGAGCTGCGGGATCGCGGTGGCGTCGTCGGCCGCCGCGCCCAGCTTCTCCGCGATGCCGGCGATGTCCGGCCCGATCATGAGTTGTTCTCCTTAGCCGCCAGGTCCAGTGCCACGTCCACGATCATGTCCTCCTGGCCGCCGACCATCCGGCGACGGCCCAGCTCGACCAGGATCGAGCGGACGTCCACTCCGTACTTGGCCGAGGCCCGCTCGGCGTGACGCAGGAAGCTGGAGTAGACGCCCGCGTACCCCAGGGAGAGCGTCTCCCGGTCGACCTGGACCGGTCGGTCCTGCAGTGGGCGGACCAGGTCGTCGGCGGCGTCCATCAACGCGAACACGTCGCAGCCGTGCTTCCAGCCGTGCAGCTCGGCGACCGCGACGAAGACCTCCAGCGGCGCGTTGCCCGCGCCCGCACCCATGCCGGCGAGCGACGCGTCCACCCGGACGGTCCGGCCGGACGGTGAGCCGAGCGGGCCGTCGCCGAGGATCCGGCCGTGCTCGACCGCCAGCACGCTGTTCGCCACACCGAGCGACAGGTTGTGGTGCGCGTGGATGCCGATCTGCGTCTCCGGCTCCAGCACCTGCCGGTACGCGTCGACGCGCTGCGCCACGTCCGACATCAGCAGCCGGCCGCCGGAGTCGGTGACGTAGACGCAGTGCGCGCCGTACGACTCCATCAGCTTGGCCTGCGCGGCCAGCCCGGCCGGGTCGTTGAGGTGCGACATCATCAGGAACCCGGAGACGTCCATGTCGTTCTCCCGGGCCCAGGCGATGTGCTGGGCGGAGATGTCCGCCTCGGTGCAGTGCGTGGCGATCCGGACGCTCGTCACGCCGAGCGCCTTCGCCGCCTTCAGGTCCGCGATGGTGCCGATGCCCGGCAGCAGCAGCGTGGTGAGCCGGGCGGTGGTGAGCACCTCGGCGGCGGCGGCGATCCAGTCCGCGTCGGCGGCGGCGCCGTGCCCGTAGTTGACGCTGGAGCCGGCCAGGCCGTCGCCGTGCGCCACCTCGACCGCGGCCACGCCGGCCCCGTCGAGCGCGGCGGCGACGGTACGCACCTGGTCGACCGTGTAGCGGTGCCCGATGGCGTGCATACCGTCGCGCAGCGTCACGTCCTGGATGTAGAGGTCGGTCATCGCGCACTCACCTCCGTCGCGCGCAGCGCCACCAGCCGCTCCGCGGTACGCAGCGCGGCCGACGTCATGATGTCCAGGTTCCCGGCGTACGCGGGCAGGTAGTGCCCGGCGCCGGAGACCTCCAGGAACACCGACACCTGCAGGCCGGTGAAGTGCCGGCCGAGCACCGGCGCGTACGTGTCCACAGCGTCGAACTGCACGTCCTGCTTGAGCCGGTAGCCGGGCACGTACTCCTGCACGGCCTTCACCATGTCGGCCACCGAGGCGGCGATCGCGCCCCGGTCGGCGTCCGCGTCCGGGCACAGGCAGTAGACCGTGTCGCGCATCAGCAGCGGCGGGTCGGCCGGGTTCAGCACGATGATGGCCTTGCCGCGCTCGGCGCCGCCGACCACCTCGATGGCGCGGGCGGTCGTCTCGGTGAACTCGTCGATGTTGGCCCGGGTGCCGGGCCCGGCCGACTTCGACGCGATCGAGGCGACGATCTCCCCGTACGCGACGGGGGTGACCCGGCCGACCGCGTGCACGATCGGCACCGTGGCCTGCCCGCCGCAGGTCACCATGTTGACGTTCGGCTCGCCCAGGTGCTCGTCGAGGTTCACCGGCGGCACCACGTACGGGCCGATCGCGGCGGGCGTCAGGTCGACCACCGTGCGGCCGTGCGCCCGCAGCACCTCGTCGTGACGCTTGTGCGCGCCGGCCGAGGTGGCGTCGAAGACCAGCTGGACGTCGGCGAACTCGGGCAGCGCCACCAGGCCGTCGACGCCCTCGGCGGTGGTGGTCACGCCGAGCCGGCGGGCCCGGGCCAGACCGTCCGAGGCCGGGTCGATGCCGGCCATCGCCACCATGCGCAGGCTCTCACTGAGCCGCAGCACCTTGATCATCAGGTCGGTGCCGATGTTGCCCGACCCGAGCACCGCCACTCCGACGCTCATGAGGTGGCCTCCTTCGAGAAACAGGTACGCACCGAACCGAGCCCGGAGATGCGCGCCTCGTACGCCGCGCCGGGCGTGACCGGCACCATCGGGCCGAGCGCGCCGGAGAGCACCACGTCGCCGGCCCGCAGCGGGTCACCGGCGCGGGCCATCGTGCCGGCCAGCCACTGCAACGCGTGCAGTGGATTGCCGAGGCAGGCCGCACCCGCGCCGACCGAGACCGGCTCACCGGCGTGCTCCAGCACCATGCCGCACAGCCGCAGGTCGACGTCGGCGAGCCGCCGGGGCGCGGTGCCGAGCACGAACAGTCCGCTGGAGGCGTTGTCCGCCACCGTGTCCACGATGGAGATGTCCCAGTCCGCGATCCGCGAGTCGACGATCTCGATGGCCGGCAGCACGTGGTCCACCGCGCGGATCAGGTCGACAGTGGTGACCCGCTCGTCCGGCAGGTCCGCGCCGAGCACGAAGGCGATCTCCGCCTCCACCCGCGGCTGGAGCAGCCGGTCGATCGGCACCTCGACGCCGTCGCCGACGGCCATGTCGTCGAAGAGCACCCCGAAGTCGGGCTGGAAGACGCCGAAGCTCTCCTGGACGGTCCGCGACGTCAGGCCGATCTTCGCGCCGACGCGGCGGTGTCCCTTGCCCAGCCGCTGCCGGGTGTAGACCTGCTGCACCTGGTACGCGGCCTCGATGTCGCCCTCGGGCAGCAGCCGGCCGCGCAGCGGCGGGCAGGGCTTCCCGTCCTGCCGGGCCACTGCCAGTTCCCGGTTGGCGGCCTCGATGTCCACGGTCATGGCGGCTCCTCGCTTACGTCGCTGGGGATTCCGGCCATTCTGCCCACCACGCGCGCTCATGACAGGTCCACACAGACGTTGGTGAGTTCCGAGTAGAAGTCGAGCGAGTGCACGCCGCCCTCGCGGCCCACCCCTGACGCCTTCACCCCGCCGAACGGGGTGCGCAGATCGCGCAGGAACCAGGTGTTGACCCAGACGATGCCGGCGTCGAGCCGGGCGCCGGCCCGGTGCGCCCGGCCCACGTCCCGCGTCCACACCGTCGCCGCCAGGCCGTAGGCGGTGCCATTGGCCAGCGCGAACGCCTCGTCCTCGTCGTCGAACGGCGCGACGTGCACCACCGGGCCGAAGATCTCCTCCTGGTTGGTGCGGGCGTCCGGGCCGAGTCCGGTGAGCACCGTCGGCTGCACGTACGCCCCGCCGTCGCGGGCGTCGCCGAAGCGCGGCGTGCCGCCTCCCGCGCGGACCTCGGCGCCCTCGGTGCGGGCCAGCGCGTAGTGGCCGAGCACCTTGTCGCAGTGCCCGTGCGAGATGAGCGGCATGTTCGCCGTCGCCTCGTCGTCCGGCCAGCCGTACGCCAGCTCGTCGGCGCGCTCGGCCAGCCGCGCGGTGAACTCCTCGAACACCGGCCGCTGCACGTAGATGCGCTCGGTGCACAGGCACACCTGGCCGCCGTTGGTGAAGCTGGACCGCACCGAACCGGCGACCGCCGCGTCCAGGTCGGCGTCGGCGAACACCAGGCCGGCGTTCTTGCCACCCAGCTCGAAGCTGACCGCCTTCACCCCGTCGGCGGCGGCGCGCATGATCGCGCTGCCGGTGGCCGACTCGCCGGTGAACGTGATCGCGTCCACGCCCGGGTGCCGGGTCAGGTGCTCGCCGGCCGAGCCGGGCCCGAAGCCGTGCACCAGGTTGAACACGCCGTCGGGCACGCCCGCCGCGGCCATCACCTCGGCCAGCAGCGTGGCCGAGGCGGGGGTCTCCTCGCTGGGCTTGACCACCACGGCGTTGCCGCAGGCCAGGGCCGGGGCGACCTTCCAGGTGAGCAGCAGCAGCGGCAGGTTCCACGGCACGATGACAGCGACCACGCCGACCGGCTTGCGGACCGCGTAGTTGAGCGCCCGGCCCCCGGCCGGGGTGACAGTGGTGAACGACTCCGTCGGCGCTGTCGCCACGATCTCGGCGAACGCCCGGAAGTTGGCCGCGCCGCGCGGGATGTCGAGCGTACGGGCCTGCGAGATGGCCTTGCCGGTGTCCGCGACCTCGGCCGCGACCAGATCGTCGAAGCGCCGTTCCAGCTCATCGGCGACCCGGCGCAGCACCTCGGCGCGTTCCCGCTCCCCCATCCGGCCCCACGGGCCGCGCAGCGCCGACCGGGCCGCGGCGACCGCGTCGTCCACAGTCGACTGCGACGCCTCGACCACCTCGAACACCGGCTCGCCGGTGACCGGGCTGCGCTTGGTGAACCGGGAACCGGCGTCGACGAACTCGCCGCCGACGAAGTTGCGCAGCAGGCCGGGGCCGTCCGGCGCGTGCCCGGTCATCAGCCGGGGATCCCAGAGCGTCATCGCCGCCGCCCCAGCGCCGCGCGGACACCACCGGCCAGCAGCGCGACCGCGCCGGCCGCTACCGCGCCGACCACCGCGTACTGCGCGCGCACCCGGCGGCGCACCTGCGCGTACGGGGTGGTGGAGAACGAGACCAGCTCGTACTGGGAGACGTAGCGGCCCGGCAGCGCCCGTTCCAGCGCGTGCTCGACCTGCTTGCGGGTGCGGAACACCGGCGAGGCGACCTTGTCCCGCATCTCCACGAAGTTCGCCAGCGCCATCCGGGCGATCGCCTCCGCGTTCTCCTGGCGGCGGTGCTGGAACAGCGGCAGCGCGGCCGCCCACTCGTCGTCGCACTCGTCGAGGCAGCGGTCCAGCTCGACCACGTCCTCGAACGCGCAGTTCGCACCCTGGCCGTAGAACGGCACGATGGCGTGCGCGGCGTCGCCGATCAGGCCGACCGTCCCGGCCACCTGCCACGGCGTGCAGCGCACCGTGCCGAGCACACCGACCGGGTTGTGCTGGTAGTCGTCGACCAGGTTCGGCGCGAGCGGGACCAGGTCCGGGTAGTGGGTGGCGAAGAACTGCTCGATCGCCGCCGGGCTGCTCAGCGACGCGAAGCTGCGCGTGCCGTGGGTGGGCCAGAACAGCGTGCAGGTGAAGGAGCGGTCCGGGTTCGGCAGCGCGATCATCATCGAGGTGCCGCGCGGCCAGATGTGCAGCGCGCCCGGGTCGAGCGCGAACTCCCCGCCCAGCGGCGGGATGGTCAGCTCCTTGTAGCCGTAGTCGAGGAAGTCCAGGCTCTCGGTCAGGCCCCCGTACGCGAGCAGTTGCCCGCGCACCGCGGAGCCGGCGCCGTCGGCACCGAGGACGACCGAGGCGGTGGCGGTGACCTTGCCCTGCGGCGTCTCGAACGTCATCTCGCCGCCGAGCGGGTCGAGCCCGACCAGCCGGTGGTCGAACGCGACGCGCACGTTCGGCAGCGCGGCGGCGGCGTCGAGCAGCGCGTTGTTCAGCGCGCCCCGGCTGATCGAGTTGATCGCCCGGTCCCCGGAGCCGCTGTACGACTGGAACTCCGGCTCGCCCTCGACCGGGTGGATCATGCGGCCGCGCATCGGCAGCGCGTCCGCCATCACCTCGTCCTCCAGGCCGATGCGGCGCAGCGCGTCCAGGCCGCGCTCGGACAACGCCAGGTTGATCGACCGGCCCCGCTCGACGGTGCCGGTACGCGGGTCGGGCCGCCGCTCGTAGAGGGCCACCGGGTAGCCGCGCCGGGCCAGGTAGCAGGCCAGCAGGCAGCCGGCCAGCCCGGCGCCGACCACCGCGATCTCGTCGCGCTCACTCCTCGCGCTCACGAGCCCTCCTTCTCGAACGTCGCCGCCAGCGCCTCGGCGACCCGCCAGCAGTCGTGGTACGTGGAGTAGAGCGGCACCGGCGCGAACCGGACGATGTCCGGCTCCCGGGCGTCGGCGACGACGCCGTGCTCGTGCCGCAGCCGCTTGGTCAGCTCGTTCGCGCTGCCCACCCAGCCGCCTTCCGTTCGCGACTGCGGGGCTCGCAGACCCGGCTCACTCCTCGCGCTCACGCCGATACGCACGGAGAGCTGGCAGCCGCGGCGGGCCGGATCACGCGGGGTGACCACTGTGAGCGGGCGACCGGGTGTCACCTCGTCGAGCAGCTGCTCCAGCCAGGCGGTCAGCCGCAGGCTGCGCTCGCGCAGCGCCGGCATGCCGACGGAGTCGAACAGCTCCAGCGACGTACGCACCGGGCCCATCGCGAAGATCGGCGGGTTGGAGATCTGCCACGCCTCGACGGTGGCCGGCGGCCGGGACACCGGGGTCATCTCGAACCGGGTGGCCGCCTCGGTGCTCCACCAGCCCTCGAAGCGCTGGATCGACCGGTCGCCGAGGTGCCGCTCGTGGACGAAGACGCCGCCCAGCGCACCCGGGCCGGAGTTGAGGTACTTGTACGAGCACCAGGCGGCGAAGTCGACGTCCCAGTCGTGCAGCGCCAGCGGCACGTTGCCCGCGGCGTGCGCCAGGTCCCAGCCGACCACCGCGCCCGCGGCCCGGCCGGCCGCGGTGATGGTGGGGATGTCCATCAGCTCGCCGGTCAGGTAGTTCACGCCGCCGAGCATCAGCAGCGCCACCGTGTGGCCCTCGCGGGCCAGGAAGTCCAGCACGTCCTCGGTGCCGAGCGTGTCGGAGCCGGGGCGCGGCTTGAGGCGTACCACTGTGGTGTCCGGGTCCAGCCCGTGGAAGCGGGCCTGGCTGCGCACGGCGTAGCTGTCCGAGGGGAACGCGCTGTCCTCGATGACGATGCGGGTGCGCTCGCCGGCCGGCCGGTAGAAGCTGACCATCAGCAGGTGCAGGTTGACCGTGAGGGAGTTCATTACCACGGTCTCCGCGGGCAGCGCGCCGACCAGGCGGGCGGCCGGTGCGGTCAGCAGCTCGTGGTACGGCAGCCAGGGCCGCTCCGACTCCAGGTGCCCCTCCACGCCCAGGCGACTCCAGGCGTCCAGGTCGGCGAGGAGTTCGTCCCGGGTGGCCCGCGGCTGGAGGCCGAGCGAGTTGCCGGCCAGGTACGCCGTGTCGGGGTAGCGCCCGCCGTCGGCGGGTGGGACGTGGAACAGGTGCCGGTGGCCGGGGTCGGCGGCGTCGCGGCGGAGGGCTTCGTTCTCGGGGGTGTGCATGCTGTTCTCTCTCGTCACATCGCGGTGCGGGCCGACCACAGCTCCGGGAAGACCACCCGGGCCATGCTGCGCTGCAACCATGCCAGTCCGGCGGAACCGCCGCTGCCGACCTTGGCGCCCATGGTGCGCTGGACGGCCTTGACGTGGTTCCAGCGCCAGTCGCCGAACTCCTCGGCGATCTCGGTCAGCGCGTCGCCGAGCAGACGCAGGTGGTTGTCCGGGCCGTTGTCGCCGTAGATCCGGACCCAGGCCGCCTCGACCGCGGGGTGCGCCTCGTGCTCGGCGTTCACGTCCCGGGACAGCAGCTCGGCGGGAACGTCGAAGCCCTTACGGGCGAGCAGCGCCACCACCTCGTCCCAGAGACTCGGCGTGGCGAGCGCGGCGGTCAGCTCGTCGTACACCTCGGTCTGCCGGCGGAACGGGCGGATCAGCGCCCGGTCGCGCAGGCCGAGCAGGAACTCCAGCTGGCGGTACATGGCGGACTGGAAGCCGGAGCCCTCACCGAGCCGGTCGCGGAAGCGGTTGAAGTCGGCCGGGCTCATCCAGCGCAGGCCGTGCCAGGCGGCGTTGAGCCCTTCCAGGTGCAGGGCGGCGCGGCGCAGCGGGGGCAGGGCCTCCCAGATCCGGTCCTCGCGCAGCTCGCGCTTGGCGTGCCGCAGCTCGTGGCAGGTCAGGCCGAAGTACAGCTCCATGATCTGGCTGACCATCAGGAAGGACATCTCGCCCGGGTCGTCGCTGAGCGGCTCCTGGAGCCGGTGCAGCGTGCTGGCCCGTACGTACGCGTCGTACGGCACGCGGTCGGCGAACTCCAGCGTCGGCTCGCCGCCGTTGCGCGCCGCCCGAGCCGCCCGTTCCTGGGGGGTTACCGGGCGCACCGCCGTCGTCTGTTCCACAGTCATTCTCCGTCCGTGCGCGGGGTAGACGTCATGATCCCGCTGGTGGGCGGCCGAATGGAATGCCTGTTCAACGGCGGTATGGTGGTCTCACTTCGCGAACCGAAACCATCTCGCGTCGACGTCTTTACGGAAGGAAGGTCCGCGCGTGGACGACATGGACTGGGCACTGCTGCGGGAGCTCCAGGCCGACGCCCGGCTCTCGTACAGCGAGTTGTCCCGCCGGGTCCACCTGTCGCCGCCCGCGGTCGCCGAACGGGTGCGGCGGCTGGAGGAATCCGGTGTGATCACCGGCTACCACGCCCACGTCGACCTCACCCGGGCCGGGCGCACAGTGCTCGCGCTGATCCGGATGTCCTGCTACGGCGCGCGCTGCATCCTCAACGACCCCGACGTCGCGGGCTGGCCGGAGATCATGGAGATCCACCGGATCACCGGGGACGCGTGCAGCATGCTCAAGGTCGCCGCCACCAACATGGGCGAGTTCGAGGAGGTCATCGACCGTCTCGCACCCTACGGGCAGCCGTCCAGCACGATGGTGCTCTCCACGCCGCTGGCCTGGCACCCCGTGGTCAAGGCACCTCGTTAGCTTCCCCCGCCCGCCGGGAAAGCAGGCGCCGCTGCCCGTCAGTGGTCCGGCGCACCGTCGCGCCGGGAGGGGGGAACCATGCGAGGGCTCGTGTCACATCGCGCGTTGTCGTCCGTGTTGGGCCTGCTCGGCCTGGTCGCGGCGTTCGTCCTGACCACCGCGCCACCGGCGCGGGCCGGCGAGAGCGTGTTCATCGAGGTGACGCCGAACAGCGTCCAGGCCGGTTCCCGGGTGAGCCTGCGGGCCGGTTGCGACAACAGCAACAACCGCCAGGCGCAGGTCACCTCCGACGCCTTCGGGCGGGTGACGTTGCGGCCGGACAACGGCTTCCTCACCGGCTCGGTCACCGTGCCCGGCAACAAGGCGCCGGGCGACTACCCGGTGAACCTGGACTGCTCCAACGGCAACACCGCCTCGACCATGCTCACCGTGCTCAACATGGCGCAGCCGAGCAAGGGACCGGCGACCGGCGGTGGTGGCACCGCGGGTAGCCGGGGCACCGGCTCGCTGCTGCTGGTCGGTGGCCTGGTCGCGGTGGCAGTGGTGGCCGGTGTGAGCGCCCGCCGCAAGACCGGCGGCCGCGTCTGACGAGAGGTGCCGCAATGGCCCGCTCATCGCGCCGCCGGGACCGTACCGGCCCGGCGGCGGACCGTAACCGCCGTGCCGTCGCCCGTCCCGGCCGCCGGTCGCCGCAGCGTGCCGGCCGGCTCCGGGCCGCGCTGCGGCTGACCGCCGGGGCCGCGCGCCGGTTCGCCCACGTCGCCGGGCACGCGTTCTCGGCCAGCGTCGCCACCGCCGACCCGCAGTCCCGGCCGGTCACGGCCCGCGCCGACAGGACCACCACCCGCCGGTACGCCCCGAGCCGCGGCCCGGGTGTCCCGGTGCTCGTGGTGGCGAGCGTGATGGCGCTGATCGTGGCCATGCTCGGCGTGGAACGGGTGACCGGCGTCAGCGTGCTGCCGGACCGGATCGTCGCCGGCCTGCGCCCGCCGCCGCAGAAGTTCCCGGTGCTGCCGGCCAGTCCACCGACCGGCCTGAGCATCGGCAAGCTCGACCTGCGCGCGCCGGTGCACCGAGTGGGCATCGCGCCGGACGGCAGCATCGCCGTGCCGGATGTGGAGCGGGCCGGCGAGGTCGGCTGGTACGACCAGGGCCCCACGCCCGGCCAGTACGGCCCGGCGGTGCTCGTCGGGCACGTCGACACCACCACCGGTCCGGCGGTCTTCCACGGGCTGAAGGAGCTGGACGACGGCGACCGGATCGAGGTGACCCGCGAGGACCGCTCGGTGGCGGTGTTCGAGGTGACGTCGATCGAGCGGTACGGCAAGGAGAAGCTGCCGGTGGAGGACGTCTACGGCGACTTCAGCCGGCCCAACCTGCGGCTGATCACCTGCGGCGGGCGCTGGGTGGGCGGCGAGACCGGGTACGCGGACAACCTGGTCGTCTACGCCTCGCTGGTCAAGGCGCGCTGAGCGGGCCGGTCAGGCCGCCTCGGGCTCGGGCTCGCGCAGGTCGAGCCAGTCCGCCCAGCGCGGGTCGGGGGCGCGGTGCCCGAGCACCCGCCAGGCGGCTCCTTTGGGCGCGGCCGGCAGGTGGTGCAGCCGCCAGCCCAGTTCGGCCGGCGTCTTGTCGCCTTTGGTGTGGTTGCACCGCGCGCACGCGGCTACCACGTTCTCCCAGGCGTGCCGGCCGCCCCGGCTGCGCGGGAAGACGTGGTCGATGGTCTCGGCCGGCCCCCGGCAGTACGCGCACCGCCACCCGTCGCGGGCGAACACGGCCCGCCGGGACAACCCGATGTGGGTGCGGTACGGCACCCGGACGTAGCGGGTCAGGCGCACCACCGAGGGCACCGGTAACGCGTTTCGCGCGCTGTGCAGGATGCCCTCGCCGTCGGCGACGCAGACCGCCTTGGCGCTGAGGACGAGGATCGCGGCACGACGCACCGACACGACGCACAGGGGCTCGTAGGTGGCGTTGAGAACGAGTGCACCGGAGCCCGCAGTGGGTCGTATGTCAGGCATCGCGCTCACCCTCCCGGTCCAGTCCTCCCGCCTCGTGTGCGCCGGAACCGCCCCGCGGACAGCGCGGAACGGCTCCGACGCCGGCCGGATCACCGACGTCCGTTGCGCCAATAGTCCCTGATCGCGCCCCGGATTGCACGCACTAATCCGGGCTACCCCCTCCGGTAGCGACACTTCGCGGAGGTGGCGGTGTCCACCGCCGGTCACCGGTGCGGTACGAAAGCAGGGTGAACGTCTCCGACCTGATCTCCGCCCTGCTGTCGGCCTTCTCCGACCGGCGCCCGGACTGCCAGGGCAGCAGTTCCTGCGAGTTCCTGTACCGGCTCACCGGCTCCGCCTGGTTCGCCGAGAGCAGCTACTGGATCCTGCTGAAGCCGCTGCGGGTCGCGTTGATCCTGTTGATCGCGGTGGCCGCCCGCTGGGCGCTGCACCGGACCATCAACCGGCTTGTGCGGACCACCACCCAGGGCGCGGTGCCGACCATGCTCCGCCCGCTGCGGGAACGCATCCCCAGCGCCACGCTCGACCCGGACCATTTCGTGCCGGAGCGGCGGCGGCAGCGGGCCGAGGCGATCGGGTCGGTGCTGCGCAGCATGGTCACCGCGTTCGTCTTCGGCATCGCGCTGCTGATGGTGCTCAAGGAGTTCAGCTTCGACCTGGCCCCGCTGCTGGCCAGCGCGGGCATCGCCGGCGTGGCGCTCGGCTTCGGCGCGCAGAGCCTGGTCAAGGACCTGATCGCCGGCCTGTTCATGTTGATAGAGGACCAGTACGGCGTCGGCGACACCGTCGACCTGGGCGAGGCCACCGGCGTGGTCGAGGCGGTGGGGCTGCGGGTCACCACCGTCCGGGACGGCCGCGGCGTGCTCTGGTACATCCGCAACGGCGAGATCGTCCGCGTCGGGAACAAGAGCCAGGGCTGGGCGCTCGTCGTGGTCGACCTGCCGATCGGGTTCGCCGGCACCGAGGAGGCCACCGCGGTGCTGCGTACCGCGGCGGCGTCGGTGGCGCTGGACCCGGAGCTGGCGCCGAGCATCGTGGAGCAGCCGGAGGTCCTGGGCGTCGAGCAGATGACGGTCGACGGCGCGGTGATCCGTACCGTGGTGAAGACGACCGCGGACGGGCAGTTCGCGGTCGGCCGCGAGCTGCGCCGACGCCTCGCGGAGGCGTTGGAGAACTCGGGGATCGTCGCGCAGATCGCGGCCGCCCGGCTGTTCCCCGGCCTGCCGGTCCAGCCGCCGGCGCCGCCCGCCGCCGAGGGTACGGGTACCGGCGGACCCACCTGAGCCGCCGGACGAGCCGGACTATTTTCCGGGGTTCCGCACCGCGCGGCCCCTCGGGTATCGTCCGTTCGTTCAGTCGGAGATGCGACGATCAATCCGTTCGCCCTAGCCAGTTGTCAGACGATCGGGCAGAATCCGGTGCACACGCTCCACCGGGGGGCGTGCTCGTGTCCTCGCTGATCGGTTGATCTGACGACGGTTCCCGGTCGGGCCATCACAAGTGGTCGACCAGGAACGATGGAGGCGACGGTGTCCGACGCGCGACCCGCCCGGGAGGGCCCGGCCACCTTCCGGGACGTCTTCGGTCAGTCGGAGTTCCGCGCCATCTTCGCCGCCAACACCCTTTCCTGGGTGGGTGACTACCTGGCCCGCGCCGCGGTCACCGTGCTCGTGCTGCGCGAGACCGATTCGGTCGCGCTCTCCGCCGCCGCGTTCGCCGCCAGCTACCTTCCCTGGCTGATCGGCGGCCCGCTGCTCTCCGCGCTCGCCGAGCGGCACCACTACCGGCGCGTCATGGTGGTCTGCGATCTCCTCCGGATGGCGCTGATGGCGCTGGTCGCGATGCCCTGGATGCCGACCTGGTCGGTCTTCGCGCTGATCTTCCTGGCCACGCTCGCGAACCCGCCGAGTCAGGCGGCGCGGTCGGCGCTGATGCCGCACATCCTGACCGGGGACCGGCTGGTCGTGGGCCTGTCCGCGTTCACCAGCGCCGGCCAGGCCGCCCAGGTGGTCGGCTACCTGATCGGCGCCACGGTGGCGGCGCTCAACCCGAACACCGCGCTGCTCGTCAACGCCGTCACCTTCGCCGTGTCGGCCGCGATAGTCCGCTTCGGCGTACGCGAGCGACCACCGGCGATGACCGAGGTGCACCGCAGCCACCTGCTGCGGGAGACCGTCCAGGGCTTCCAGATCGTCTTCGAGCGGCCGGTGCTGCGCGCCATCGCGGTGCTGGTGTTCAGTGCGATGCTCTTCTCGATCGTCCCCGAGGGACTGGCCGCGGGGTGGGCCGCCGACCGGACCGACGGCCGGATGGACGCCGGCACCGCGCAAGGGCTGATCATGGCCGCCGTCCCGGTCGGATACATCCTCGGCGGGCTGACCATCAGCCGGCTGGTCGGCCCGGACCGGCGGCTGACGCTGATGCGACCGTTAATGATCATCGCGCCGGCGACGCTCGTACCCGCGCTGTTCAATCCGCCGCCGGCGGTGGTGGCGCTGCTGGCCGCCGGGTGCGGCTTCGCCGTCGCCGGGCTCGTCCCGGTCGCCAACGGCCTGTTCGTGCAGGCGCTGCCGGACGGGTTCCGGGCCCGGGCGTTCGGCGTCATGGCCAGCGGCACACAGATCATCCAGGGCGCCGCGGTGCTGGCCACGGGCGCGCTCGCCGAGCGCTTCTCGGTCCCGTCGGTGGTCGGCGTGTGGAGCGCCGCCGGTGTGCTGATCATGACCGGGGCGGCACTCGCCTGGCCCCGGCCGCAGGTGATCCACGAAGCCATCGCGACGGCCCGCGCCGAGTCGCCGGCCGGTACCGGACCCGCGCACGCGCACTCGCGCGGCCCCGCGTCGGGTGACCGGAACCACGAGCACGGCCGGCGCCGGCACGCGGTGACGTGATCAGCGCCGCCCCGCGGGCGGGCGCGGGCGCCGGGCCGCACCTGGCAGGATGGAAGCGTGACTTCCCCAGGCGAGTCGATGACCCTCTTCGAGGCGATCGGCGGTGAACCGGCCTTCCGCAAGCTGGTGGACGAGTTCTACGCCGGTGTCGCCGACGACCCGCTGCTGCGGCCGATGTACCCGGAGGAGGACCTGGGCCCGGCGGCGGACCGGCTGACCCTGTTCCTCATCCAGTACTGGGGTGGCCCGCACACCTACTCGGAGCAGCGCGGCCACCCGCGGCTGCGGATGCGGCACGCGCCGTACCGGATCGGCGCGGCCGAGCGGGACGCCTGGCTGCTGCACATGCGCCGGGCGGTGGACACGCTCGACCTGCCGCCGCAGCTCGCCGCCGCGCTCTGGGACTACCTGGAGCGGGCCGCCTACTTCATGGTGAACGTGATGGAGGATCCGGCCGCCGGCTGAGCCGGCTCAGAGCAGGGCGCCCTCGTCGTGCAGCCAGTCGACGAACGTGACGGCGACCGCGGCGCCGCAGTCGAGCATCTCGACGAGCAGCGCGTCGTGGGCGCCGGCACCGAGCGGGACCTGCAACTCGGCGTAGATCGGGAGCTGACCGCGTTCGGTCGGGTCACCGATGTACGCCTTGCAGAAGCGCCGGGTGTGGTTCCACTCGTTCACCACGCGGTAGGCCCGGTCGGCCCAGTCCGGCGGGACCGTCGCGTGCGGACGGGCCCGCATCACCAGGATCTCGTCCTCCGGGCCCTCCAGCGCGACGAGCACGGCGTGCCGCTCCCACATGGCCAGCAGGTTGCCGTCGCCGTCGGCCAGATAGCGGACGTCGAGCAGGTCGAGCGCGTCGCAGACCCGGCTCAGGGTGACCGGCGCGACGGTGGCCGGCATGTCCGCGAGGACCGGCCGCTCGGGTGGCACCACGTCGTCCCCCGGCTGGCGAGGGGTCGGTGGGCCGACCCGGATGGTGTCATCCAATGTGGTCCCGCTTCGAGTCTCCGGCTCCCCGCCAGCGGCGGGACCAGGGCGCCATGACCACCACGGCATCGCTCGCGCACCTCACTCCCCAGCGGATCCGGACGCCTACGGTGCGTTGGATCCGAGGATGGACGGTACCCGGACAGACGGCGTGAGGCATCCCCCCAACGACCGCCCCAAACCGGAAGGACGACGCGGGATCATCCGTTCGGATGACCTGGCGTCGGCCTGAGTGCAAGATCAGCGACGGTACGCGACCAGGCCGCCCCGAACGGTCCGACGAGTCCGACCCATCGACCAGCCGTCCGCACCTGAACGTCGTCCGCGCCGGCGCCGAGGAAACCCATCCGGACCACGGCCTGCACCAGCCGCTGCGACACCTCCACCGGTGTGCGCGGCGCCTCGTCCGGGGTCACCACCACGGCGACGTGGTCCAGCAGAGCGTCCCGCAGCACCCGCTGCCCGACCGCGCGGCCCGCCACGCCGTGCGTGGCCGCCTCGCGCAGCGTCCCGGCCGCCGCCTCCGCGATCCGGCGCAGCTCGGCCCCGGGCAACACCTCCACCGCCCGGCTCGCGGCGGGTGGGAGCTGCCACCGCCAGCCGTCGTCCCGGCGTACCGGAAGCGCCCCGCCCCCGGCGGAGAGTTCGGCCAGCAGCTCCCCCGCCGCGACCGTGGCGTCCCCGGCAGCGGTGCCCGGCACGGTACGGACCACGAGCACGCCCCACGGCAGACGCGCCCAGAGGGCGGTGCGGCCCGCACCCGGCACCGGCCGCAGCCGGACCAGGGTGGCCGGGTCGAACCGGACCAGCCGGGCCAGGAAGGCCCCGGCGTCCGCCGTCCCGGTCAACCCGTGCCCGGTCATCCGCTCAGCCCCGGCGCGTAGCGGAGCAGGAACGCCCGCTCCTCCGGCGAGATCCGGCGCGGGCGCTGCGCCGTCAGGTCGAACGGCACCAGCAACGACCGGGCGGTGCCGGCAAGCGTGTCGCCGTCGTACAGCTCGTACGCGACCGAGAAGGAGGCGGCCCTGATCTGGTCCACCCACAGCTCGATCCGTACCGTCGGGGCGGCCTCGGCGCTGGCCCGGCCGAGCGCGTAGTCCACCGGGCGCAGGTAGTCGACCTCGTGCCGGCGGATGACCACACCGTCGGCGAACGAGCCCACTCCCCACGCCCGGCCGCCGGCGAACATCATCGCCACCCGGGCCTCCTCGTAGAGCGTGAGGAAGCGGGCGTTGTTGACGTGGCCGTACGCGTCGAGGTCGGACCAGCGCAGCGCGCAGTGGTAGACGAACCGGTCAGACAAGGGTCAGCACCGGTCAGTCACGGGTGAGCTTGCGGTAGGTCACCCGGTGCGGCCGGGCCGCCTCGGCGCCGAGACGGTCGACCTTGTTCTTCTCGTACGCCTCGAAGTTGCCCTCGAACCAGAACCACTTGGCCGGGTTCTGGTCGTCGCCCTCCCAGGCCAGGATGTGCGTGGCGACCCGGTCCAGGAACATCCGGTCGTGGGAGATCACCACGGCGCAGCCGGGGAACTCCAGCAGCGCGTTCTCCAGGCTGGACAGCGTCTCCACGTCCAGGTCGTTCGTCGGCTCGTCGAGCAGGATCACGTTGCCGCCGATCTTCAGCGTCAGCGCCAGGTTGAGCCGGTTGCGCTCGCCGCCGGAGAGCACCTTGGTCGGCTTCTGCTGGTCCGGCCCCTTGAAGCCGAACGCGGCGATGTACGCCCGGGACGGCATCTCGACCTTGCCCACCATGAGGTGGTCGAGTCCGTCGGAGACGACCTCCCATACGGTCTTGTCGCCGTCCAGGCCCTGCCGGTTCTGGTCGACGTACGACAGCGAGACGGTCTCGCCGACCCGGACCGAGCCGTTGGTCGGCTGTTCCAGCCCGACGATGGTCTTGAACAGCGTGGTCTTGCCGACGCCGTTCGGGCCGATGATGCCGACGATGCCGTTGCGGGGCAGCGAGAACGACAGGTTGTCGATCAGCACCCGGTCACCGAACGCCTTGGTGAGGTTCTGCGCCTCGATGACCGTGTTGCCCAGACGCGGGCCCGGCGGGATCTGGATCTCCTCGAAGTCCAGCTTCCGGGTCTTCTCCGCCTCGGCGGCCATCTCGTCGTAGCGGTCCAGGCGGGCCTTGGACTTGGTCTGCCGCGCCTTGGCGTTCGAGCGGACCCACTCCAGTTCCTCGGAGAGGCGCTTCTTCATCTTGGCGTCGCGGCGGCCCTCGACGGAGAGCCGGGCGGCCTTCTTCTCCAGGTAGGTGGAGTAGTTGCCCTCGTACGGGTAGGCCCGGCCGCGGTCCAGCTCCAGGATCCAGTTGGCAACGTTGTCCAGGAAGTACCGGTCGTGGGTGATCGCCAGGACGGTGCCGGCATACTTGGCCAGGTGCTGCTCCAGCCACTGCACGCTCTCCGCGTCCAGGTGGTTGGTGGGCTCGTCGAGCAGCAGCAGGTCCGGCGCCTCCAGCAGCAGCTTGCACAGCGCCACCCGGCGACGCTCACCACCGGAGAGCGTGGTGACGTCGGCGTCCGGCGGCGGGCAGCGCAGCGCGTCCATGGCGAGTTCGAGCTTGGAGTCGATGTCCCACGCGTCGGCGGCGTCCAGATCCTCCTGGAGCTTGCCCATCTCCTCCATCAGCTCGTCGGAGTAGTCGGTGGCCATCTGCTCGGCGATGGCGTTGAACCGCTCCAGCTTGGCCTTGGTCTCGGCGACCGCCTCCTCGACGTTGCCGAGGACCGTCTTCTCCTCGTTGAGCGGCGGCTCCTGCGCGAGCATGCCGACGGAGTAGCCGGGCATGAGCCGGGCCTCGCCGTTGCTCGGCCGGTCCAGCCCTGCCATGATCTTGAGGAGGCTGGACTTACCGGCGCCGTTCGGACCGACCACCCCGATCTTGACACCCGGCAGGAAGTTCAGCGTCACGTTGTCGAGCACGACCTTGTCGCCGTGCGCCTTGCGCGCCTTGTCCAGGACGTAGATGAACTGGGCCACGGTGCGGGCTACCTCCGTCGGTTGCGATCGCGGGCTTGTCGGGTGCGGGGCGCGGGCGCCGTCTGCGCCTGCCGCCGCCGGCCGGGAGCCGGCCGCGCGCACGCCGCCGTCAATCCTGACAGGTACGGACCGCCACGCCCACATCACCCCACCCAGGGGTACGGCGGCGAGCCTCGTTGCCGGCACCGGTACTACTCATTGCGGTCGACAGTATGACCAAGAAGATCGCCGTCAGCGTCCCCGACGACGTGGCCGAACGACTGGCCCAGGAGCCGAACGTCTCCGCGTTCGTCACCGAGAGCGTGCGGCAGCGGATGGCGGGCGAGCGCACCCGGCACACGCTCCGGCAGGTCGGCTTCCGGCTGTCCGACGGCGGGCTCGCCGACGCGGGCCACGCGCTCGACGAGGCCCAGGCGAAGATCACCCCGGAACTGCGCGCCCGGGCCGCCGCGTTGCTGGGCGAGTCGTCACGTGGACGGCTGACCCGTGACTGACGCCGGGCTGGTGCTCGACACCGCCTGCCTGCTGGCCTACTCGGACGGCACCGAGGCGGTCGGGGAGCATGTTCCTCGGCGGCCGGTCGCGCACGCTCCTGAGCATGGACCTCGCCCAGGTGGCGCTGGAGGCCGCACGGGCCACCACGCCGATCATGAGCGACCGGCGGGAACTGCTCGGTGAGGTGCTGCCCAAGGAGTGGCCGATCATCGACCTCTGAACCACGGGTGTCGACAAGATCACGCGGTGGGTTCGGCGGTTCTGGGACGGGTAGGTAACTCCGGCACGGGGGATCAGACGCCGCAGCTACGCTCAGTACGCTCATCGCGGTGGACCCGTCAGTACCCGGAGGTGGCCGATCGTGACCGTCCGTAGCTCCTTTGTCGTAGTGGCCAACCGCCTGCCGGTCGACGAGGTGAGCACACCCGAGGGGCGGCAGTGGCGGCGCAGCCCCGGCGGGCTGGTGACCGCGCTGCACCCGGTGCTGGCCGAGCACCAGGGCACCTGGGTCGGGTGGGCCGGCGGCACCGGCGCCGCGCCCGAGCCGTTCGACCTGGAGGGCATCCGCCTGCACCCGGTGCCGCTGAGCGCCGAGGAGCTGGAGCGCTACTACGAGGGCCAGTCGAACGCGACGATCTGGCCGCTCTACCACGACGCGGTGGAGACGCCCGCCTACAAGCGGCGCTGGCGCGAGGCGTACCGGCTGGTGAACGCCCGGTTCGCGGAGGCCGCCGCCGACGTGGCCGCCGAGGGCGCGACCGTGTGGGTCCAGGACTACCAGCTCCAGCTCGTGCCGGCGATGCTCCGCGAGCTGCGGCCGGACCTGCGGATCGGCTTCTTCCTGCACATCCCGTTCCCGCCGATCGAGCTGTTCATGCAGATGCCGTTCCGCACCGAGATCCTGCGTGGACTGCTCGGCGCGGACCTGGTCGGCTTCCAGCAGCGGCTCGCGGCGCAGAACTTCGTACGCCTGGCCCGGCACCTGCTCGGCCTGCGCTACGAGGGCCAGATGATCCAGGTCGACGGTCGGCAGGTGAAGGCGGGCGCGTTCCCCATCTCGATCGACACCAAGGAGATGGAGCGGCTGGCCGAGGATCCGGCGATCCAGGCCCGCGCCAAGCAGATCCGCGAGGAGCTGGGCAACCCGAAGACGATCATCCTGGGCGTCGACCGGCTCGACTACACAAAGGGCATCGAACTTCGCCTGAAGGCCTTCCGGGAACTCCTTGCTGACGGAAAGTTGACAGTTCCCGACGCGGTTATGGTGCAGGTCGCCACGCCCAGCCGCGAGCGTGTGGAGCACTACCAGGCACTTCGGGTGAAGGTGGAACGCGAAGTAGGCCGGATCAATGGTGAATTCGGCCGGGTCGGCGTGCCTGCAGTGCATTATCTGCATCAGTCGTACAGTCGCTCCGAACTGGCCGCGATGTACGTCGCGGCCGACGTGATGATGGTGACCCCGCTGCGAGACGGAATGAATCTGGTGGCCAAGGAGTACGTCGCATCGCGCGCCGACCAGGGCGGCGCGCTCGTGCTCAGTGAGTTCGCCGGCGCCGCCACCGAGCTGCGCCAGGCGTTTTTGTGTAATCCGCACGACCCGGACGCGGTGAAGGACGCGTTGCTGCGGGCCGTGCATGTAGAGAAGCCCGAAGCCCGCCGCCGGATGCGCGTCATGCAACGCCATCTGCGCAGCCACGACGTGGGCCACTGGGCCAAGTCGTTCCTCAGCGAGCTCGGCGTCCCCGATACGGAGGCTGCGTGACCCCGCCCGCCCCCGCCGCCGTTCACGGCGGCGTGCTGGATCCCGAACTGCGCGCCGCCATCGGCCGCATCGCCCGGGTTCCGCAACTCCTGGTCGCCTGCGACTACGACGGCACGCTGGCGCCGATCGTCGAGGACCCCAGCAAGGCCGTGCCGCTGCCCGAGTCGGTGGCGGCCGTACGCGCGCTCGCCGCGCTGCCGCAGACGAGCGTCGCCGTCGTCTCCGGCCGCGCGCTGCGCGACCTGGCCACACTCTCCCGGCTACCCAGCGAGGTGCACCTCGTCGGCAGCCACGGCTCGGAGTTCGACATCGGCTTCGTCGAGCGGCTCACGCCCGAGCTGATCGCGGTCCGGCACCGGCTCCGTGAGGCGCTGCGCGAGATCGCCGCGGAGCACCCGGGCATCCGCCTGGAACGCAAGCCGGCCAGCGTGGCCGTGCACACCCGCGGCGTCGACCCGCACGTCGCCGCCCGGGCCGTCGAGGCGGTCCGCAACGGCCCCGCGACCTGGGAGGGCGTGACCGTCACCCAGGGCAAGGAGGTCATCGAGCTGTCGGTGGTCGTGACCAACAAGGGCACCGCCGTCGACCAGCTCCGCACCCAGCTCGCCGCGAGCGCGGTGCTGTTCATCGGCGACGACGTCACCGACGAGAACGCCTTCGGCAACCTGACCGGGCCGGACGTCGGCATCAAGATCGGTCCCGGGGAGACCCGGGCCGACTACCGGGTGGCCGAGCCGATCGAGGCGGCCCGCGCGCTGGGGCTGCTGCTGGAGACGCGGCGGCACTGGCTGTTCGGCGAGCGGGCGGTGCCGATCGAGCGGCACTCGATGCTCGCGAACGGCCGTACGGTCGCGCTCGTCACACCGGAAGCCAAGATCACCTGGCTGTGCCACCCGAAGCCGGACTCGGCGGCGATCTTCGCCGACCTGGTCGGCGGCAGCCCGGCCGGGCACTTCACCGTCGGCCCGGAGCGGGGCGGCATCCCGCTGGGCCAGCGCTACCGCAGCAACACGATGACCGTCGAGACCCGCTGGTCCGGCCTCACCGTGACGGACTGGCTCGACCTGCCGGTCCGCGAGACCACGCCGGACGACCCGGCCGTGGTCAGCGGCGACTCGACACTGGTCCGGGTGCTCAGCGGCACCGGTCGGGCCCGGGTCGAGTTCGCGCCGCGCCCCGAGTTCGGCCAGGTGGCAGTGCAGCTCCAGCCGCTCGACGACGGCCTGCTGGTGCTCGGCTCCAACGAGCCGGTCGCGCTGCACTCCCCCGGCGTCGAGTGGGAGGTCACAAACGACGCCGGGTACGAGACCGCGAAGGCGGTGGTCGACCTGTCGGCGGCCGGCGGCCAGGTGGTGCTGGAGCTGCGCTTCGGCACGCAGAGCCTGGAGCCGCACCGCCTGCCGCTGCACGAGCGGCAGGCCGCCGCCGAGCAGCCCTGGAAGGACTGGGTGGCCTCGCTGCGGCTGCCCGCCACCGCCCGGGACCTGGTCGCCCGCAGCGCGCTGACGCTGCGCGGCCTCTGCCACGAGCCGACCGGCTCGATCCTCGCCGCGGCCACCACGTCGCTGCCGGAGGAGCTGGGCGGTGTCCGCAACTGGGACTACCGCTACTGCTGGCTGCGGGACGCCGCGATGACCGCACGCGCCCTCGTCGACCTCGGCTCGACCGAGGAGGCAGAAGGGCTGCTGCGCTGGATCGACGGGGTGGTCGAGCGCACCGGCGGGCACCCGGAGCGGCTGCACCCGCTCTACACGGTGGACGGCTTCGAGCTGGGCGCCGAGGCGGTCATCGACACGCTGCCCGGCTACGCCGGCTCCCGGCCGGTACGGGTCGGCAACCTCGCCAACCACCAGCTTCAGCTCGACGTCTTCGGCCCGGTCGCGGACCTGATCGCGGCCGTGGCCGACGCCCGGGGCTCGATCCGCGACGACGAGTGGCGGGTGCTGGAGAACATGGTCGAGGCGGTACGCCGCCGCTGGCACGAGCCCGACCACGGCATCTGGGAGGCCCGCCTCCCCCCGCGGCATCACGTCTTCTCCAAGGTCATGCTCTGGATGACAGTGGACCGGGCGCTGCACGTGGTACGCCGGCACGGCGGCGAGGACCGGCCCGAGTGGGTCGACCTGCGCGACCGGATCGCCTCGAACGTGCTGGAGCACGGCTGGCACCCGGAGGCCGAGGCGTACAGCGTCGCCTACGGCTACGAGGAGATGGACGCCTCGTCGCTGTGGATCGGCATCTCCGGGCTGCTCGCCGGCGACGACCCGCGCTTCCTCTCCACAGTGCTCAAGATCGAGGCGGAGCTGCGCAGCGGCCCGGTCGTCTACCGGTACCACTGGGACGACGGCCTGCCCGGCCGGGAGGGCGGCTTCCACATCTGCACGTCGTGGCTGATCGAGGCGTACCTGCGCACCGGCCGCCGCAGCGATGCCGAGGAGCTGTTCACCCAGATGGTCGACACGGCCGGGCCGACCGGGTTGCTGCCGGAGCAGTACGACCCGCTGGCCGAGCGCGGGCTGGGCAACCACCCGCAGGCGTACAGCCACCTCGGCCTGATCCGCTGCGCCCTGCTGCTGGACAACATGCTCAAGCAGTAACGCCCGTACGAAGGCGGCGGCGGGGACCTTCCGGGCCCCGCCGCCGCCTTCGTACGGGCGTTACTGCTTGAGCATGTTGTCCAGCAGCAGGG
>NZ_WBKS01000057.1:0-33753 GCF_008868145.1 Micromonospora sp. AMSO1212t | reverse complement strand
GCGGCCACCGACCTCTACCGCCGCCCTCGGCACGTCGTCGCTTCGGTCCGGGCCCTGTTCACCGCCTCCGGCTGAGCCCCAGTCACCCGAGCACGGCGCACGCCGTGTGCTGCACCCACCCGAGCACGGCGTACGCCGCGCGCACTCGCCGACAAGGGGACGGCGCGTCAGGGGCGGGGGCGGTCGCGGTCCTTGGAGGGCTGGACCCGCTTCGGCTCGCCGGGCATCTTCGGGTACTCCGGCGGGTACGGCATGTCGCCCAGCCCGTCCGCGGCGTCCCGCTCGGCCCACTCCAGCAGCGGCGTGATGTCCCACGGGGCGTCGTCGATGCCGGCGTGCGGGTCGCCGCGCTCGGCGAACCGGGCCGGCACCGTGCCCAGGTGGAAGTCGTCCGGGTCGACCTGCGGCAGCTCGTCCCAGTCGACCGGGGTGGAGACGGTGGCGCGGGCGTTGGCGCGCAGCGAGTACGCGCAGGCGATGGTGCGGTCCCGCGCCGTCTGGTTGAAGTCGACGAAGACCCGCTCGCCGCGCTCCTCCTTCCACCAGGCGGTGGTGACCAGCTCGGGGCGGCGGCGTTCCAGCTCCCGGGCCAGCGCGATGGTGGCCCGGCGCACCTCCACGAACGTCCAGCGCGGCTGGATCCGCAGGTAGACGTGCACGCCCCGGCCGCCGGAGGTCTTCGGCCAGCCGGGCACGCCCAGCTCGTCGAGCAGCCCGCGCAGCTCACCGGCGGCGGTCACCGCGTCGGCGAAGTCGGTGCCGGGTTGCGGATCGAGGTCGACGCGCAGCTCGTCGGGGCGGTCGGTGTCGGCAGCGCGCACCGGCCACGGGTGGAACACCACGGTGCCCATCTGCGCCGCCCAGGCCACGTGCGCCAGGTCGGCCGGGCACAGCTCGTCGGCCGGGCGGCCGCTGGGGAAGGTGATCCGCGCGGTGCGGACCCACGGGGGCACGCCTCGCTGCGGCACCCGCTTGGAGAAGAACATCTCCCCCTCGATGCCCTCGGGGAAGCGCTGGAGCGTGGTGGGCCGGTCGCGCAGGGCGCGCATGATCCCGTCGCCGACTGCGAGGTAGTAGCGGAAGACGTCGGCCTTGGTGAAGCCGCGCTGCGGGAAGATCACCCGATCGGGGCTGCTCAGCCGCACCGTGTGCCCGGCTACCTCGATCTCCTCGACCGCGCTCCTGCCCGCCATCACGCGACCATATGCGATGCCACCGACAGCCGACGTACCGTGGAGCGGTGAGTCTTTCCGACAACGAACTGCCCCGTACCGAGGACGAATGGCGCGTCCGGCTGAGCCCCGAGGAGTTCCGGGTGCTCCGCGAGGCCGGCACCGAAGCGCCCTGGACCGGTGAGTACGTCGACACCAAGACCCCCGGGGTCTACCACTGCCGGGCCTGCGGGCTGGAACTGTTCCGCAGCCAGGACAAGTTCGACTCGCACTGCGGCTGGCCGAGCTTCGACGACGCCATCCCGGGAGCGGTCAAGGAGATCCCGGACAACACGCTCGGGATGCGGCGCGTAGAGATCCGCTGCGCGCGCTGCGACAGCCACCTCGGGCACGTCTTCGAGGGTGAGGGCTTCACCCCGAAGGACACCCGGCACTGCGTCAACTCGATCTCGGTGCGGCTGGAGCCCAGCGCCGGCTGACGGCGGCGTCAGAGCCGCAGCAGGCCGCCGGCCTCGTCCACCTGGTCGGCGGCCTCGTCGTCCAGCCACACCCCGCCGGTGGCGAGGTAACGGAAGCGGTACTCCCCCGGCGCGAGCCGGACCGTCACGGTACGGGTGCCGTCGCGCCGCGGCACCAGCTCGTGCCGGCCGGGCTCCCAGCCGTTGAAGCAGCCGACCACGCTGACCGTGCCGGCCGGCGTGTCCCGGGGCAGCGAGAACGTCACCCGGGTCTGGTTGCCGAAGAGCTTGTTGCGCTTGATCACGAATCCTCCGGGGATTTTCGGCGGTCACAGGAGTCAACGCGCGACACGCCGGGAGCGACTCGCCGTGGGGCCGGATCAGGTTCGCCGGTTCCGGTTGCTCGAAGGTGTCGTCTGCGCGACTCTCGGATGACAGGTCCGTTTTCGGGGGGTTTCGCATGGCTGCCTGCGAGGTTTGCGGCAACGATTACTGGATGGCGTTCGAGGTGCGCACCGTCGACGGGTCGCGGCACACGTTCGACTGTTTCGAGTGCGCGGTGCACAAGATGGCGCCGATCTGCGAGCACTGCCAGATCAAGATCGTCGGGCACGGCGTCGAGGTCTCCGGCCGCTTCTTCTGCTGCGCCCACTGCGCCCGCGCCGTCGAGGGCGAGCAGGGCGCCGAGGTACGCGACGCGGTCGGCGCCCGCCCCGCCTGACGCGGGCCGCTCCCGGGGCACCACCGGCGTCGATCTCCGTCTACCATCCCTCCGGTGTCCCGACGGTTGATCATCACGGTGGCCCTGGTCGCCACCCTCACCGGCTGCGGTTCCGCCACCGAGCCCGGTGCCGCGACCGCCCCCGGTCCGGCGCTCGCCGCGCCCTCGCCCACCGACGGCGGCGCCGCCGCGGCGCTGCGCGACCGGTACGCCGCGACCGGCAGCCTGGCCGGCCTGGCCGAGGAACCCGAGCACGCCAGTGAGCGGCTCGACTCCGACGGTGTCGTGTGCGGTCGCCCGCTGCCCCTGCTCGACCGGCGGCTGGTCGTGTCCACCCGGGTCTTCGTCACGCCGCAGGGAACCCCGGCCGCCGAGTTCGTCGAGATCGCCCAGGAGACCGTGGTCTACCCGGACGAGCCGACGGCCGCGGACGCGGTACGGCAGATCTTCGGCGTGCTGGAGGCGTGCGAGCGCGACGAGGAGGACGGCCAGGTGACCGCCGGCCACACCGCAGCGGACCTGCCCGCCGGGCTGGGCGTGCCGGGCCGCGTGGTGTCGGCGACCATGACGGTGCCCGACGGCGCCCGCTTCCCGCACCGCTACGGCTGCCTGCACCGGGGCCGGGTGACCCAGTGCGTCGCGGTCTGGACCCGCTCGGCGGCCGACACCGGCACCTGGTTCGAGCGCGCCGTCACCGCCACCGCCGCCGGGCTGCGCGCGTCCAGGGACTGACAACCGCGCCGGCCCGGCGCGCGCCGGGTCGACATGTCGCGCCAGGGGGAGCACGAGCAGCCGGAGACGCGCCGCCTACCCTGGGCCGATGCCCGTCGAGTCCCACCTGGCCGGCTTCGCCGACCTGGACGCCCGCACCTTCCACGACCTGCTCCGGCTGCGCATCGACGTGTTCGTGGTCGAGCAGTCCTGCCCGTACCCGGAGCTGGACGGCCGGGACGTCGAACCCGGCACCCGCCACCTGTGGCTGAGCAGCGACGACGTTGTGGTCGCGTACCTGCGGATCCTGGCCGACCCCGGCGGCGTGGCGCGGATCGGGCGGGTGGTGGTGGCGTCGGCGGCCCGCGGCGCGGGCCTGGCCGGCGCGCTGATGACCGAGGCCCTGGCCGTGGTGGGTGACCGGCCGTGCGTGCTCGACGCGCAGACGCACCTGGTCGGCTTCTACGCGGGGCTCGGCTTCGAGGTCAGCGGCCCCGGCTACGTCGAGGACGGCATCCCGCACACCCCGATGCGCCGTGACCCGACTAATTGACGTTTGTCGCTTTTTGTGGCAGCGTGCGGGCGGAGCCGCCACGCGGGAGAGGGCAACTCCCGACAGTCCGGGCGTCGTGCACCGACACCCCATCCCGGAGGCTTTCCATGTCCACTCCGTACCGCCGCCCCTTGCCGCTCGCGGCGGCGATCATCGCCGTCTGCGCGGTGGTGGCGGCGCTGCTCACCACCGCGTTCTCCGGCCCGGCCTCGGCGCACGGGTCGGTTGTCGACCCGGCCTCGCGCGCCTACAGCTGCTGGCAGCGCTGGGGCGGTGACTTCCAGAACCCGGCCATGGCCACCCAGGACCCGATGTGCTGGCAGGCGTGGCAGGCCGACCCGAACGCCATGTGGAACTGGAACGGCCTGTTCCGCGAGGGCGTGGCCGGCAACCACCAGGGCGCCATCCCGGACGGGCAGCTGTGCAGCGGCGGCCGCACCCAGAGCGGCCGCTACAACGCGCTCGACACCGTCGGCGCCTGGAAGACCGTGCCGGTCACCAACAGCTTCCGGGTCAAGTTCTTCGACCAGGCCAGCCACGGCGCCGACTACATCCGGGTGTACGTGACCAAGCAGGGTTTCAACGCGCTCACCTCGCCGCTGCGCTGGAGCGACCTGGAACTGGTCGGCCAGATCGGCAACACCCCGGCCAGCCAGTGGACGCGTGAGGTGGACGGCGTGTCCATCCAGATCCCGGCGAACGCGCCGGGCCGCACCGGCCGGCACATCGTCTACACCATCTGGCAGGCCAGCCACCTGGACCAGTCCTACTACCTGTGCAGTGACGTGGACTTCGGCGGGTCCGGCCCGTCGCCGACGACGTCCCCGACCACCCCGCCGACCAGCACGCCGCCCACCAGCACCCCGCCGACGAGCACGCCGCCGACCAGCCCGCCGCCGAGCACGCCGAACCCGGCCGGTGGCTGCACCGCGACGTACGCGATCACCGGTTCGTGGGGCGGTGGCTTCCAGGCCGAGGTGAAGGTGACCAACGGCAGCGGTTCACCGATCCGCGGCTGGTCGGTGAGCTGGAACTACCAGAACGGCCAGCAGGTCAACTCGGCGTGGAACGCCACTGTGACCACGAGCGGAACGCTGGTGACGGCACGCAACGTGGCCTACAACGGCTCGCTCGCGCCGGGTGCGAGCACCTCGTTCGGCTTCACCGGCTCGGCCGGTGCGACGAACCCGGTGCCCGGCATCCTGTCCTGCACGACGACCGCCTGACCGGGATCCGGCCGGGACCGCGAGCGCGGTCCCGGCCGGGCACCCCTCAGACCAGGCAGTTGACGATGTCGGCGACCGGGCGGCGGCGGCCGGTGTAGAACGGGATCTCCTCCCGCACGTGCCGGCGGGCGCCGGAGGCCCGCAGGTCGCGCATGAGATCCACGATCCGGTGCAGCTCGTCGGCCTCGAACGCCAGCATCCACTCGTAGTCGCCGAGCGCGAACGAGGCGACGGTGTTGGCCCGCACGTCCGGGTAGCCGCGGGCCATCTTGCCGTGCTCGGACAGCAGCTCACGCCGCTCGGCGTCGGGCAGCAGGTACCACTCGTACGAGCGCACGAACGGGTAGACGCACAGGTAGGAGCGCGGCTGCTCGTCGGCCAGGAACGCCGGGATGTGGCTCTTGTTGAACTCGGCCGGGCGGTGCAGCGCCATCTGCGACCAGACCGGGGTGAGCGCCCGGCCCAGCGTGGTGCGGCGGAACCGCAGGTACGCGTCCTGGAGCGCGTCGCTGGACGACGAGTGCCACCAGATCATCAGGTCGGCGTCGGCGCGCAGCCCGGCCACGTCGTACGTGCCCCGGATCGTGACGTCCTTGCCGGCCAGCTCGGTGAAGAGCGACTCGACCTCGTCGACGACGTTCTCCCGCAGCGACGGCAGCGGGCTGGTGGCCCGGTACACCGACCACATGGTGTAGCGGATGGTCTCGTTGAGCTCCCGCAGCCGCGCCGCGTTGGTCTGCTCGGTCATGCTGCCGATCCTCCCAGTGCCGTGATGATCTCTTCGGCCGCCGTCTCGCCGGAGCGGACGCAGACCGGAATGCCGACGCCGTCATAGCCGGCCCCGGCCACTGCAAGCGTCGGGTGGGCGGCGCGCAGCGCCGTCCGGACCGCCGCCACCCGGCCGGTGTGCCCCGGCGTGTACTGCGGCAGCGCGCCACCCCACCGCTGCACGTGCCGGACCACCGGGGCCGGCAGCGGCGCGCCGAGCACCGCCGACAGCTCCCGGTGCACCGTGTCGGCCAGGTCGTCGTCGGTGAGCCGCAGCGACGTCTCGTCGCCGTACCGGCCGACCGAGGCGCGCACCAGCGCCAGCCCGTCCGGCCGCCGCAGGTGCCCCCACTTGGTGGTGAAGAACGTGGACGCCTTGATCGTCAGCCCTTCGCCGGCCGGCACCAGGAAGCCGGACAGCTCCGGCAGGGCCGGGCCTGGCAGTGCCAGCGTGATCAGGGCGACGCTGGCGTAGTCGAGCGCGCCGACCGTGTCGGCCACCTCGGGCGCGGCGGCGGCGAGCAGCCGCGCGGCCGGGCGGGCCGGCACCGCGAGCAGCACCGCGTCGGCCTCGACGTGCTCGGCGTCGCGGGTCGGCCCGACGGTGAGCCGCCAGCCGTCCGGGGTGCGGCGCAGTTCGCGTACCGCGGCGCCCCGGCGGATCGTCGCACCGCTCGCCGTCGCCGCCACCTCGACCAACGTGCTCAGCCCGCCGGCGAGGGTGCCGAAGACCGGGGCGCCCGGCGCGCGCGGCGCGGCGGCCTGCGCGGCGCGTACCGCCCCGACCAGCGTGTGCTCGGAGCGGGCCGCGCGAGCCAGCGCCGGCATCGTGGTGACCAGCGACAGGTCGTCGGCCCGCCCGGCGTACACACCGCCGAGCATCGGATCGACCAGCCGCTCCACCACCGCGTCACCGAGACGCTTGCGGACCAGCTCACCGACCGACGTGTCCTCGCCGTCGGCCAGCAGCGGCCGGCCCGCGTCGCGGTCGGCGTCCGCGGCCGGCGGCGCCACCGCCGCCACCTTGTCCAGATCCCCGGGTACGCCGACGAGCGTGCCGCCCGGCACCGGTCGCAACGTGCCGTCGACCAGCAGGGCCGCCTGCCCGACCGTGGGGTGCACGATCTCCTCGTCCAGGCCGAGGCGGCGGGCCAGCGTCACCGCTGCCGACTCGCCACCGGCCGGGTCGCGCATCAGGAACGACTCCGCGCCGAACTCGACCGGGCCACCGGCCAGCTCACCGGTGAACAGCTTCCCGCCGAGGCGGCCGGACTGCTCGTACACGGTGATCTCGGTGCCCTCGGGAGCCCGGTCGCGCAACCGGACGGCGGCGGCCAGCCCGGTGATCCCGCCACCGACGATCGCCACCCGCCACGGTCGCACCACTGTCTCCTCCTAGCGCTCCGGTCGCGCGGTCAGCTCGTGCACCAGCGCGACCACCCGGGTCAGCACCTCGGGGTCGGTCTCCGGCAGGACGCCGTGACCGAGGTTGAACACGTGGCCGGGAGCGGCCCGGCCCTGCTCGACGATGCGCCGCACCTCGGCCTCCACCGCCGGCCAGGGGGCGAGCAGCACTGTCGGGTCGAGGTTGCCCTGCACCGCCTTGTCGGGCCCGATCCGGCCGGTGGCGACGTCCAGCGGCGTACGCCAGTCCACGCCCACCACGTCGGCGCCGGCCTCGCCCATCGCGCCGAGCAGCTCGCCGGTGCCCACCCCGAAGTGGATCCGGGGCACGCCCGCGTCGGCGAGCCCGCCCAGCACGTACGTCGAGTGCGGCAGCACGAAGCGGCGGTAGTCGGCCTCGGAGAGCGCGCCGGCCCACGAGTCGAACAGCTGCACCGCGGAGACCCCGGCGTCGATCTGCACCTGGAGGAACGCAAGCGTCACCTCGGCCAGCCGCGCGCACAGCGCGTGCCACAGGTCCGGGTCGCCGTACATCAGCGCCTTGGTCTTGGCGTGCGTGCGCGACGGGCCGCCCTCCACCAGGTAGCTGGCGAGCGTGAACGGGGCGCCGGCGAAGCCGATCAGCGGGGTGTCGCCCAGCTCGACGACGAGCCGGCGGACCGCCTCGTCCACGTACGACACGTCGTCGCGGCCGATCGGGGTGATCCGCTCGACGTCGGCGGCGGTACGGACCGGTTCGGCCACCACCGGGCCGGTGCCGGGCACGATGTCCAGGTCGACGCCGGCCGCGGCGACCGGCACCACGATGTCGCTGAACAGGATCGCCGCGTCCACGCCGTGCCGGCGCACCGGCTGGAGCGTGATCTCGGTGACCAGCTCGGGCCGGCGGCAGGACTCCAGCATCGGCACGTTCGCCCGGATCTCCCGGTACTCCGGCAGCGACCGGCCGGCCTGGCGCATGAACCAGACCGGGGTGTGCGGGCCCGGCTCGCGCCGGCAGGCGCGGAGGAAGGGCGAGTCGGCCGGCCCGCCACGGCGGGGTTCTCCGTCTCGGGCGGCAGTGCCCGTGGTGTCGGTGGTCATCGCGGCAATCGTGCCACGCCCCCGGTGCGCGCCCGCGCTCACCGTCCGCATTTGTGACGTAGAAGGAAGGCCCCTCAACCGGCGATCACCCGGCGCGCCGTCGCGCGCCGCGCGGTGAGCGCGGCATAGGCTGCCCGCATGGCCCCCCCGATCGCGCTCCCGGAAACGTTCGCTCGCGCGGTCGCGGGGCTGCGGTCGGTGACACCCCGCCCGGAGATCGAGCTGGAGGAGGTCGGGGCGCCGCAGCGGCTGGCCCCGTACGCGTTCGCGCTCTCCGCCGCCGTGCTGCGCGACGACGACGAGGTGGCCACCGGCCGGCTGATCCTGCTGCACGACCCGGCCGGGCACGAGGCCTGGCAGGGCACGCTGCGGCTGGTCACGTACGTCACCGCCGAGCTGGAGGTCGACCTCGCCAGCGACCCGCTGCTGCCCGGCGTCGGCTGGACCTGGCTGACCGACGCGCTCGACGCGCAGGGCGCCGGGCACCGGGCGATCGGCGGCACCGTCACCCAGACGCTCTCCACCCGCTTCGGCGAGCTGGCCGGGCCGCCCGCCGCCGGTGACATCGAGATCCGCGCCTCCTGGACGCCGCTGCGCGCCGACCTCGGTCCGCATCTGCTCGGCTGGTGCACGCTGCTGGCCTCCACGGCCGGCCTGCCGCCGCCCGGCGTCACCGCGCTGCCCACCCGCCGCTCGGCAGGCGCCGCCTGACCGTCGCCCGTTCGCGGGGCGAATCGCCGGATGCGCGAAGGCCGCCCCGGGCGAGCCGGGGCGGCCTTCGGACGGACGCCGGTCAGAGGTAGTTCTCGGCCTCGTCGCAGACCTTGTCGAGGCCCTTGTTGGCCGCGTCGAAGGCGGCCCGGTCGCCGCGCGACGCCGCCGCGATGGCGGTGGTCAGCTTGTCCAGGCAGCTCGCGATGACCTTCTTCTGCCGGGCCTGCTCGTCCCGGTCGTTCTTGGTGCCGGTCAGGTCCTGCTGGGTGTTCGACAGCCGCTCCTGGACCGTCTTCAGCTCACCCTTGAGCTTCTCGATCTCCTGCTGGTTCGCCGAGATCGTGCCGTCCCGCTGGCTGACCGTCTGCCGGGACCTGTCCAGCTCGCCGTTCGTGGAGACGTACAGGAACGTCATCACGCCGCCGAAGACGAACAGCAACGCGGCGACGAGGCCGAGCACCACCGCGGCCCACTTCCTGCCGCCGCCGGTCGCCGGCGCGGCACCCGGCGCGCCGTACGGGCCGGGCGGCCCGGACATCGGCGGCGGCGCGAAGCCGGGGCCGGACACCGGCGGAGCGGACGCCGGCGGGACCGACATCGGCTGCGCGTAGCCGGGGGCGGAGACCGGCGGGACGGATACCGGCGGCGCCGACATCGGCTGCGCCGGCGGGGGCACCGGGGCGGCACCGGGCGCGTATCCCGGCTGTCCCGGCGCGGCGGGCTGATATCCGCCGTACCCGGGAGCGCCGCCGGACACGGTGGGCTGGTGCAGGGTCGGCGAGGGCTGGTTCGGGTCGTACTGCTGGGGCGCGGGCCGGCTGCCGTACGGGTTGCCGTAGACCGTGCCCCCCGGCGCCGGGGGCTGGTTGTCGCCTCCGGCCGGTGGGTAGGACATGTCGTTCCTCCAGATGTGCTGGTCCCCCGCGGGGTGGCCCGATGGGCCGGGGTCGATGCGGTGCGGCCGGGCCGGTCCGGCCAGCGGTCAGCAGAGCCGGAACCGGTCGCAGGCGGTCTTGATCGGCACCGCGAGCCCGATGCCCTCGGCGTTGCGGGCCTTGGCCGTGGCGATGCCGACGACCTCCTTCGAACCGTTGATCACCGGGCCGCCGGAGTTACCCGGGTTGATCGGAGCGTCGAACTGGATCACCGGGCCGCCGCCGCGCTCGTCCTCGCGGAACGCGCTGACCACGCCCGTGGTGACACTGTCCTGCAGTCCGAGCGGCGCGCCGACCACGATGATCTGCTGGCCGGACCGCACCGGGGCGCGGGCCGCGACCAGCCCGGTGAACTTGGCGGTGGTCTGCAGCTGCGCCAGGTCCTTGTCCTTGTCGGTGGCGATGATGGTCGCCTCGAACCGCTGGTCCTTGCGCTCCAGGAACACCTTGCGCTCACCCGCGGTGAAGACCGACTCGACCACGTGGAAGTTCGTCAGCAGCGTGGTGCCACCGCCGGACGGCGCCTTGCCGACGGCGAACGCCGTACCGGTGAACTGCCCGGCCCGCACCCGGAACACGCTCGGCAGCACCGCGCTGGCCACCGCCTCCGGGTTGAAGGCCGCGTCGGCCTGCTTCTCCAGGCTGCCGGCGCGCTGCTCCAGGCCGTCGAGCCGGCCGGCGTCCGCGCCCTGCCCCTCGGCCATCCGCTTGTCGGCGGCGGCGAGCCGGTCGTCGAGCCGGTAGATCTGGTACGCCTGCACGCCGGTGACCACCGTCAGCACGGCGGCCAGGGCCAGCGCCACCACCGCCACCCGGCTGCGCCGGGACGCCGGGCCGGCCGGGCCGCCCATGGGGGCCGGCTGACCCGGGTACGCGGCGCCCGGCTGCGACGGCCCGGACACCGGCTGGCCCGGGTAGGCGGGCGCGGACACGGGCCGGCCCGGGTAGGCCGGACCGCTGCCGGACGGACCCGGATACGACGGTGCGGCGGGCTGCCGGTCCGGGTACGACGACGACCCCGGCCCGCCCGGGTACGACGGCGACGCGGACACCGGCTGGCCCGGGTACGACGGCGCCCCGCCCGGCTGACCTGGGTACGCCGGAGCGGCGGACCGGGAGGTCTGCGCCGGTACGGCGCCGTAGGACGACGGCTGGGCCGGCGCGGCGCCGTAGGACGGCTGGCCCGGCGCGGCGCCGTAGGACGGCTGGCCCGGCGCGGCGCCGTAGGACGACTGGCCCGGTTGGGAAGGTGCGGTTCCGTAGGACGACGGCTGGGCCGTGGCGGGCGGGGTCGCGACGCCGGACGAGGCGGCGTAAGGCGTCGACTGCGGCGTGCCGGCCGGGTCCGGGCGACCCGGGTAGACGGCGGTCGGCTGGACGGCGGGTGGCTGGACGGCGGCCCGCGCCGAGGGCGCCGGATAGCCGGGCGTGCCGCCCCACTCGGATCCACCGGCGAACGGCACCGGGGCCGAGCCGGCGGGTGGGGCGAAGCGCGGCGGCAGCGGCCCCGGCCGGTCGGCCGCCGTCTCGCCGCCGCCCTGCCCCGGCACGTCGTCGCCGGTTCCGTACCCGCCTGTCATGCTCGCCCGTCCTCCCCGTCGGCTTCGCCGACGCCCCCCGACCGCTGTGGCACGGCCCGTACGCCGTTCGCGGCTCGATGGACCGTACCGGCGGGAACGGGCTTTGTCTTCCCTCTTGTCCGACCCTCTCACGGCCCCGCAACCCGCACCTTTCCGGTCACCTGACGGCCGTCGCGCCGACACGCGCCGGACCGGCTGCGCACACCGGATCGTCCGGCCCACTAGGGTTGTCAGGTGACCGACGAACCACCCCTGCGCCGTCGGGCCGCCGAAAGCCGTACGGGAGAGGTCTCCACCGATCCGACGTCGGCCCTGCCGGAGCCGGCGGACGCGGGGACCGAGACCGATCCGGACGCGGCCGTCCCCCTGACCGCGCCGCGCGACGGCACGCCCGCCCCGGTGGCCACAACCGCCGAGTTGGACGAGGTCGTGGCCCGCTTCGCGGCCGGCACCGGCCCGGTGGCCCTCGACGCCGAACGCGCCTCCGGCTACCGCTACAGCCAGCGCGCCTATCTGGTGCAGCTGCGCCGCGGCGGCGCCGGCACCGCGCTCATCGACCCGCTGCCGCTGCCCGACCTGTCCGCCCTGGACGCGGCGATCGCCGAGACCGAGTGGGTGCTGCACGCGGCCAGCCAGGATCTCGCCTGCCTGGCCGAGGTGGGGCTGCGCCCGCGCCGGTTGTTCGACACCGAACTGGCCGCCCGGCTGGCCGGGTTCGAGCGGGTCGGCCTGGCCGCGCTGACCGAACAGCTGCTCGGGTTCAGCCTGGAGAAGCACCACTCCGCCGCCGACTGGTCCAGCCGGCCGCTGCCGGAGTCCTGGCTGACGTACGCGGCGCTCGACGTGGAACTGCTCGTGGACCTGCGCGACGCGCTGGACGAGGAGTTGCAGCGGCAGGGCAAGTCCGCCTGGGCGGCGGAGGAGTTCGACGCGCTCGTACGCAACGGCGCCCGTCCGCCGCGCGTCCGCGCCGAGCCGTGGCGGCGTACGTCCGGCATCCACCGGGTACGCGGCGCGCGTGCCCAGGCCCGGGTGCGTTCCCTCTGGTACGCGCGGGACCAGATCGCCGCCCGCCGGGACGCCGCGCCGGGCCGGGTGCTGCCCGACTCGGCCATCGTGGCCGCCGCCGAGCTGGACCCGAAGGACGAGAAGACGCTGCTCACGCTCCCCGGGTTCGGCGGGCGGTCGGTGCGCCGGCTGGCGCGTACCTGGCTGGCGGCGCTGGACGACGCGCGGCAACTGCCGGACGACGCGCTGCCGGTGAGCCCGGCGGTGGAGGGGCCGCCTCCGCCGCACCGTTGGGCCGAACGCGACCCGGTGGCCGCCGGCCGGCTGGCCCGCGCCCGGGAGGTGGTGGTCGGCACCGCCGGGGCGCACCGGCTGCCGGCGGAGAACCTGATCGCGCCGGACTCGATCCGCCGGCTGGCGTGGCAGCCGCCCACGGAGATCACCGACGAGACGGTCGCGGAGGCGCTGCGCGGGTTCGGCGCCCGCGAGTGGCAGATCGGACTGCTGCTGCCTGCTCTTACCGAGGCGCTGCGCACCCCCCAGCAGTAACGTCGACGACAGGTGTGAGGTGGGCCACGCGGGGGGTGGTGCCACGTTTGGTTACTGGCGAGTAGCATCCGGGGAAATGCCCGTGCCGAGGGAGGCTCCAAGTGCCCCGTGAAGTCCGGGATGTCGTCTTCGTCGACGGCGTCCGTACCCCGTTCGGCAAGGCGGGTGGGATGTACGCCAACACCCGCGCCGACGATCTGGTGATCCGCTGCATCCGCGAGCTGATGCGCCGCAATCCGCAACTGCCGCCGGAGAAGGTGGAGGAGGTGGCCATCGCCGCCACCACCCAGATCGGTGACCAGGGCCTGACCATCGGCCGCACCGCCGCCCTGCTGGCCGGCCTGCCCAAGACCGTGCCCGGCTTCGCCATCGACCGGATGTGCGCCGGCGCGATGACCGCTGTCACCACAGTGGCCAGCGGCATCGCCATGGGCGCGTACGACGTGGCCATCGCCGGCGGCGTCGAGCACATGGGCCGCCACCCGATGGGCGAGGGCGTCGACCCCAACCCGCGCATCGTCGCGGAGAAGCTCGTCGACCCGTCCGCCCTGGTGATGGGCTCCACCGCGGAGAACCTGCACGACCGGGTCCCGCACATCACCAAGGAGCGCACCGACGCGTTCGCGCTGGCGTCGCAGCAGAAGACCGCGAAGGCGTACGCCAACGGCAAGCTCCAGGGCGACCTGGTGCCGGTGGCGGTCCGCGACCCGGAGGCGGGCTGGGGCCTGGCCAGCGTGGACGAGGCACCCCGGGACACCTCGATGGAGAAGCTGGCCGGCCTGAAGACCCCGTTCCGGCCGCACGGCAAGGTCACCGCGGGCAACGCGGCCGGCCTGAACGACGGCGCCACCGCCGCCCTGCTGGTGGCCGAGGAGACCGCCCGCGAGCTGGGCCTGCCGGTCGGCATGCGCCTGGTGTCGTTCGGCTTCGTCGGCGTCGAGCCCGAGGTGATGGGCGTCGGCCCGATCCCGTCGACCGAGAAGGCGCTGCGCATCGCCGGCCTGAGCATCGACGACATCGGCCTGTTCGAGCTGAACGAGGCGTTCGCGGTGCAGGTGCTCGCCTTCCTGGACCACTTCGGCATCGCCGACGACGACCCGCGGGTCAACCCGTGGGGCGGCGCGATCGCCATCGGTCACCCGCTCGCGTCCTCCGGCGTCCGGCTGATGACCCAGCTCGCCCGCCAGTTCGCCGAGCACCCCGAGGTCCGCTACGGCCTCACCGCCATGTGCATCGGCATCGGCATGGGCGGCACCGTGATCTGGGAGAACCCGCACTGGGAGGGTGGAAACAAGTGAGCCTCGCCGCACCGAACGAGGTCGTCACCAAGGCGCTGCTGCGCCAGGTGGCCGTACCCGGGCTGGACCGGCCCGCCGCCCTCATCACGCTGGACAACGGCTTCGACCACACCAAGCCGAACACCTTCGGCCCGGCCGGTCTGACCAGCCTGGACGAGGCGATCACCGCCGCGCTGGCGGCCGAGCCGGCGTTCATCGCGGTCACCGGCAAGCCGTACATCTTCTGCGTGGGCGCGGACATCACCAGCCTGCCCGCGCTGGAGAACCGGGAGCAGGCGCTGGAGATCGGCCGGCTGGGCCACCGGGTCTTCGCCCGCCTCAAGGACAGCGGCGTCCCCACCTTCGCGTTCGTCAACGGCGCGGCGATGGGCGGCGGCCTGGAGCTGGCGCTGCACTGCCACTACCGGACGCTGTCGGCGGGCGCGGCGGCCCTGGCGCTGCCCGAGGTCTCGCTCGGCCTGATCCCCGGCTGGGGCGGTACGCAGCTGCTGCCGAACCTGATCGGCATCCCGGCCGCCACGCAGGTGATCATCCAGAACCCGCTGATGCAGAACAAGATGCTCAAGCCGAAGCAGGCGGCCGAGATGGGCATCGCGGACGTGCTGCTGGAGCCGGCCGACTTCCTGGAGCGGTCGCTGGAGTGGGCCGCCGGCGTGGTCCGGGGCGAGGTCACCGTGACCCGTCCCGAGGTCGACAAGGACATGTGGGCGGGCGTGCTCTACTTCGCCCGGCAGACCCTGGACCAGCGGCTGCACGGCGCGGTCCCGTCCGCGTACAAGGCGCTGGACCTGCTGGAGACGGCGAAGGACGCCGACTTCGCCGCCGGCACCGCGGCGGAGGACGAGGCCCTGGCGGACCTGGTCTTCTCCGAGGAGCTGCGCAGCGGCCTGTACGCCTTCGACCTGGTGCAGCGGCGGGCCAAGCGCCCGGCCGGCGCGCCGGACAAGGGACTGGCCCGTCCGGTCACCAAGGTGGGCATCGTCGGCGCCGGCCTGATGGCCAGCCAGCTCGCGCTGCTGTTCGCCCGGCGGCTCCAGGTGCCGGTCGTGATGACCGACCTGGATCAGTCCCGGGTGGACAAGGGCGTCGGCTACGTGCACACCCAGATCGAGAAGGCCGTCAGCAAGGGCCGGATGGACAAGGGCACCGCGGCCAAGCTGTACGGCCTGGTGTCCGGCTCGGTCGACAAGTCCGTGTTCGCCGACGCCGACTTCGTCATCGAGGCCGTGTTCGAGGACCTGGGCGTCAAGAAGCAGGTCTGGGCCGAGCTGGAGAAGATCGTCAAGCCGGAGGCGGTGCTCGCCACCAACACCAGCTCGCTGTCCATCACCGAGATGGCCGCCGAGCTGGAGCACCCGGAGCGGGTGGTCGGCTTCCACTTCTTCAACCCGGTCGCGGTGCTGCCGCTGCTGGAGATCGTCCGCGGCGAGCGGACCGACGACGCCACGCTGGCCACCGCGTTCGCGGTCGGCAAGCAGCTCAAGAAGTCGTCGGTGCTGGTGAAGGACGCCCCGGCGTTCGTGGTGAACCGGCTGCTGACCCGCTTCCTCGGCACCGTGTTCGCGGCCGTCGACCAGGGCACCCCGCTGGACGTGGCGAACAGCGCGCTGGACCCGCTGGGCCTGCCGATGCGTCCGCTGGCGCTGCTGCAGCTCGTCGGGCCGGCCGTGGCGTACCACGTCGGCGGCACCCTGCACGAGGCGTTCCCGGACCGGTTCGGGGTCAGCGAGAACCTCAAGCGGATCGCCGACTCGGGTCAGCCGATCGTGGTCGACGACCAGATCAACGACGAGGTGGCGAAGCTGCTCGTGGTCGGTGACGAGCCGCTGACCGCCGAGCAGGTCCGGCAGAACGCGCTGGACGCGCTGGCGCAGGAGATCCGGCTCATGCTCGACGAGGGCGTCGTCGCCGAGGCGCAGGACATCGACCTGTGCATGATCCTCGGCGCCGGCTGGCCGTTCCACCTGGGCGGCGTCACGCCGTACCTGGACCGGACCGGCACCTCCGAGCGGGTGACCGGCAAGCGGTTCCTGCCGCGCGGCGCGGCAAGCCTGCGCTGACCGACCGCAACGCATCGATCGCGGTGGTCGGGCTGTCCGTTCCGGACGGTCCGGCCACCGCGATCGGCGTCTGCGGCCCAGGTCACGGGTAGGTCGCGGTTTTCCGTCGTCGCCCTTGGGCGGGACAGCGGGCTGTCGGTGGTGCTGGCTACGATCACGCGTCCAGTTTTCTCACAGGAGCTGCCTACATGTCCCAGCCGCCGTCCAGTCCCTACTCCGGCAACTACCCCTCTCCCCAGCAACAGCCCGGTGGCTACCAGCCGCCGCAGCAGCCGCAGTACGGCGGTGACTACCCGCAGGCTCCCCAGCAGCAGTACGGCGGCGACTACCCGCCGCAGCAGCCGCAGTACGGCAGCCAGCTCGGTGCGCCGGTCCCGCCGAAGAAGAAGTCCGGCGTCGGCAAGGTCCTGCTGATCGTCCTCGCCGTGGTCCTGGTGCTCTGCGTCGGCGGCGGTGTCGCCGCCTACTTCGCCACGAAGGACACCGTCGACGAGGTGGTCACCGCCACCAAGACCCGGGTGGTCGAGCCGCAGACGCTCGGCGGCCGGGCGAAGGTCACCGACCCGCAGCTGCAGTCCGCCGCGGCACAGATGAAGTCCGAGCTCAGCAAGGACGTGCCGGACGCGACCAGCACTGTCGGCGCCTTCTACGGCGACCCGGCCAAGAAGGACCTGGTCATGATCGTCGCGGTGTCCGGCGTCATGGCGGACCCGAAGAAGGAGCTGGCCGACGCCACCGCGGCGGTCACCCCGGACCTGGCTACCAAGGACTTCAAGACGGTCGACGCGGGCCCGCTCGGCGGCGACGCCAAGTGCTCCGACGGCAAGGCGTCGGACGTGCCGGTGGCCGTCTGCATCTGGGTCGACCGGGGCAGCCTCGGCATGGTGGTCGTCTACTTCAAGTCCGCGGCCGAGCTCCAGTCGGAGTTCGTGACGATGCGCGGCGAGATCGAGAAGCAGGACTGACAACCGTCACGCACCGGGTCCCCGCCGTGACGGCGGGGGCCCGGTGTCGTTTCCGGATCAGGCGGACGCGGCCCGTTCCGCGGGGCTGCGGCAGACGCAGAACTCGTTGCCCTCGGGGTCGGCCAGCACCACCCAGCCGGTCCCGTCCGGCCGGCGCCGGTCGGCCACCAGCGTGGCGCCCAGCTCACGCAGCCGCGCCACCTCCTCGTCCCGGGTGCCCTCGGCCGCGTGCAGGTCGAGATGGAACGCGCCCTTGCCGTGCCGCTCGCCCACCTCGACGAACAGCAGGTCGGGGCCGTGGCCGCCGGGTGCGGCCAGGACCGCCTCCGGGTCGCCCGGGTGGTCGTCGTCGGCGAGCCGGCGGTCGAGCACCCGGGCCCACCAGCCGGCCAGGGTGTACGGGTCGTCGGACTCAACGGTCACGCAGTGGATCTGTGCACTCATGGTGCTTCCTCCTGTGGGGAGCGCGCCCCGACGGAGTGGGAACGTCAGCGGGGAACGCGGGGCGCGGGACGGTTCACGACGGACATCGACCACACCCCCTTCCACCTCTCGGGCTGACCCGATGATCATGCCACCGCCGTCCGGCCGGGACAAGCCGCCGGCCCGGCCCCGCGGGTGCGGGACCGGGCCGGCGGGCACTGCCGCGTCACGGGCCGACGAAGACCGCCTTGGCGCGCCAGTCGACGCCGTCGACCGCCGGGCCGCTGCGCACCGTGAACGTCCCCGACGGAGCGCCGTTCACCCAGTCGGCGGCGGACAGGTCACCGGTGCTCCGGTTCACCTTGTAGAGCGTGGATCCGGCCACGAAGAGCGCGCCCGCGTCGGCGAAACCGCTCGCCCCGGACACGGAGAACCGGTCGGCGCCGACCACACCGCTGTCCGGCGTGAACCAGCGCCAGAACAGGCCGTTCTGCCCGGTCAGCGAGTAGTAGAGCCGCCCGCCGGTGGAGAACATGCCGGTCACGTTCGGGATCTCGGCGTAGAAGCCGGTGGTCGCGCCGACGTACGTCTGCCCGGCCGGACCGGAGTTGGTCACCACGGTGTCCCAGTACGGGTCGTGGTACGGGTCCACCAGTTCCGGCGTGCCGAACGTGGTGCCGTCGAACGTACGCCGGTAGAGCGCGCCGTCGGCACCGTAGAACACCGTTCCGCCGACCCAGAACGCGCCACGCGCGCCCGCCCAGACGGTCCCGTTCGGGTCGGCCACCGGGTCCGGCGCGCCGACTGCGCTCTGCCCGTCGTACGAGCGCACCTGCACGGGCGAGCCGGCGCCGCTGGGCGGGGGCCCGGTCTTGACGATCTCGATGGCGTTCACCAGCGGGTTCTCCCGCACGTGGCGGAACTCGATGTCGATCGAGCCGTCGCTGACCACCGTGAACTCGCGCATGGTGCCCACGTTGTGCCCGGCGGTGGCCGACAGGTCGAGGTCGTCGAGGACGACGGCGCCCTCCAGCGCGACGTCGAAGACCCGCGTGCCGGCGTTGGCAGTGCCGGCGTACCTGTTGGCCAGGTAGAGCCGCACGTGCACCTCGGTGCCGGTGGCCACCGGGAACTGCCAGGTCATCTCCGCCCCGCCGGACGGGTCGTACCGCTCGTCGTTGTAGAGCACGGCCGGGGTGCCGGCCGGCACCGTCGAGTCCACGGTGGGGGCGGTGGTGTAGCTGGACGTGCTGCTGCCGGTGTTGCGGTACGGGCTGGGGCTGGAGTTGGTGTCGGCCGCCCAGTCCGGCCCGCCGTCGGTGGCGGCGACGGCCGAGCCGCCCGCGTTCACCCGGTGCAGCACGTTCGTCGGCTGCGGCAGGCCGGCCTGGTACACGTTGCCGGGCAGCGTCGCAGCGGTGGTCGGGTGCGGAGCCTTGCCGCCGGCGAGCGGGAAGAACGCGATCCGCTCCCGGCGGTACTGGAAGTTGCCGATCCAGAGCGTGTCGCCGCCGATCCAGAGCCCGGACTCGGTGACGAGCATCTCGGACGCGCCGATGCCGCGCGGGTGCCGGCCCGGGTTCCAGGACAGCGGCAGGCCGTTGGCCGGGTCGAGCGCGGCGATGCTGGCCCGGCCGACCGCGCCGGCCCGGGCGTTGTCGGTGCCCGTGGTGTTGTTGAGCCAGCGGAGGTGGCCGCCGACGTAGACTGCCTGCTCGCTGATTCCGACGGACAGGAACGTGTCGCCGCCGCTGTAGTCGACCCAGGTCGGCTGGAGGCTGGTGCCGGTCGCACCGGCCTCCCAGCGGGCTGCGGTGTCGCAGAGCGTCCCGCTGTAGGGGGCGCCGGTGGTGACCACCACGAAGTAGCTGTTGTCCGGGGAGAACGCGACGTCGCGGACGTACGAGTCGAACGACTGCCACTTGCAGCGCGGCGTGTACCGGGCGGTGTTCCAGTCCGCGACGGTGGCGGCGGTGGCGCCCAGGTCGAGCTTGACGATCTGGTCGTGCAGCACCCCGTCGGCCTTCTTGAAGTTGCCGATGACGACGAGCTGCGTGCCGTCCGGGGAGACGGCCAGCTTCTCCGCGCCCACGCCGGCCTTGGCGCCGCTGACGCCGTCCCAGTTGTGGTTCTCGGTCAGCGTCGTGGTGAGGTAGCCGTCGACCGCGCCGGTGGTGGCGTTGAGCGAGGCGAGCCCGCCGCGCGGGTTGGGGTTGCCGGCGGTGGTGAAGATGCCGCCGACCAGCAGCCGGTCGCCGACCAGCGCGATGTCCTTGATCAGCCCGTTGAACGCGGGCGGCGCGAAGCTGGTGACGACCGCACCGGTGGCGACGTCGAGCAGGGCGACCTTGCGCCGGGTCACGCCGTTGACGGTGTTGAACTTGCCGGCCACGAAGACAGTGGCCGCCGTGGGGCCGGCGACGACCGCCGTGACCTCGTTGTCGAGCGTGGGCGCGAACGCGGTGTCCACCTGTCCGGTCGCCTTGTCGAAGGCGAGCAGGTAGCTACGGGGGATGTCGACGTCGGAGTTGCGGTTCTGCACCCGGGTGAACGAGCCGCCCGCGATGATCTTCGTACCGGCGTCGTGGATCGCGTCGACCGAGCCGTCCTGGACGTCGGGCGAGGCGGCGGAGGGGACGGTGTGGACCACTTTGTCGTGGCCCGGTGCGGCGACGGCGGCCGCGGGCGTGGCCGGCGACAGGCCGGCGACGGTGAGGGCGCCGGCGGTGAGGACCGCGAGAAGACGGCGGCGGCGCGGGGCCGAGGGGTGGGTCACGGGCAGCTCCGGTGGGTGAGCAGGGTGAGGCGTCGCTGCGCTTACTCTCCGTTGATCACCGGCTCCGCGTCCAGCGTGGGCGACGCATTCTGCCCGACCACCGTGCCACCGGGGCCGACCACCGTCCGGTCCGGCCAGGACAGCCGAGGCCGTCCGCACGAAAAGGTGAGGTCGTCTCACCGCCTGGCCGGGCGGACGTGGGCGGTCAGGTGGACGCCGGCGGGTCGGCCGACGGAAGCGTGACTGTCACCTCCAGGCCGCCGCCGGGCTGGGCGACCGCCTTGACCGTGCCGCCGTGCGCGTCGCTGACGGCCCGCACGATCGACAGGCCGAGACCGGAGCCGCGCGCACCGGTGCGTTCCTGGCCGCCGCGCCGGAACGGCTCGAACAGCCCGGGTACGTCGGCCGGGGCGACCTCGAAGCCGGTGTTCCCCACCACCAGCCAGGACCGTTCCCCGTCGGTGCCGGTGCGTACCCAGATCCGGCCGTGCAGGTGGTTGTAGCGGACCGCGTTCTCCACCAGGTTGCCGGCGAGCCGGTCGAGCAGCCCGGGGTCGCCGACCACCGGCGCCGGGCGCAGCGAGGTGTGCACCTTCAGGCCGATGCGCTCCACCTCCCGGGAGACAGCGGACAGCGCGTTCGCGGTGCCGATGGCGAGGTCCGACTCGGCGCGCCGGGCGAGCCGCCGTCCGGTCTGTGCCTCGCTGCTCGCCAGCACCAGCAGCGCGTCGACGAGGCCGTTGGCGCGCTCCGAGGCGTCGCGCACCACCCCGGCCATGCGGCGGTACTCGGCGAGGTCGGCGTCGTCGTCGCTGAGCGTCACGTCGATTTCGGTACGCATCACCGCCAGCGGCGTCCGCAGCTCGTGCGAGGCGTTCGCGACGAACCGTTTCTGCGTCTCGAACGCGCCGCTGATCCGGTCGAGCATGGCGTCGAACGTCTCGGCCAGCTCGGCCACCTCGTCGTCGGCGCCGGACCAGCCGATGCGCTCGTCGAGCGTGGCCTCGCCGAGCCGGCGGGCGGTGGCGGTGACCTGGTGCAGCGGGCGCAGCGCCCGGCCGGCCACCAGGTACGCCCCGGCCACCCCGACCACGCTGATCGCCACCAGTGCGAGCAGCCCTTTGACCAGCAGTTCCTGTGACGCGGCGTCCACCAGTTGCCGCTGCCACTGCCCGGCGTCGAGCGTGCGCCCGTCGCTGAGCACCACACTGGTGCCCGGTAGCAGCTCGTCGGTGGGTCGCAGCGCGTCGCGGACCAGCAGCCAGGCGAGCAGCACCAGGATTGCCCCGGCGCCGACCAGCAGCACGCCGTTGAGCAGGGTCAGCCGTAGCCGCAGCGTCGGCCGCAACCGGCGCGCGCTCACTGCCGTACCCCGCCGATGCGGTAGCCCGCACCGACAACCGTGTCGATGAGCGGCGGGTCGCCGAGCTTCTTGCGCAGTGTCATCACGGTGACCCGGACGATCGTGGTGAACGGGTCGGTGTTGGCGTCCCAGACGCGCTCCAGCAGCTCCTCGCTGGACACCACAGCGCCGCGCGCCTTGAGCAGCTCGGCGAGCACGCCGAACTCCTTGTTGGTGAGGTCGAGCGGCACCCCGCCCCGGCTCACCACCCGGCGGGCCGGGTCGAGCACCAGATCGGCCACCTCCAGCACCGGCGGCGCGGCCGGTGTGGCCCGGCGGCCGAGCGCCTGCACCCGGGCCACCAGCTCGTCGAACGCGAACGGCTTGGCCAGGTAGTCGTCGGCGCCGAGCTGCAACCCCTCGACCCGGTCGGCGACCGTGCCGCTCGCGGTCAGCATCAACACCCGGGTCAGCGCGCCGGAGGCGGCCAGGTCGGCGCAGATCCGGTCGCCGTGCACGCCGGGCAGGTCGCGGTCCAGGATCACCACGTCGTAGCGGGTGACGAACGCCGCCTCGTGCCCGGCGTCGCCGTCGTAGGCGACGTCGACCGCCATCCCGCGCTTGCGCAGCCCGCGCGCGATCGCGTCGGCGAGGTTGCGCTCGTCCTCGACCACCAGTACCCGCATCCCGGCCTCCCACCTCGTGACCCCTGACAACCTAGTGCGGCAGGCAAAACCCGCCGCCGGAGGAGCCGTCCACCCGAGACGGCCGTCGACGAGCGCACCAACGGGGAGCGCCCGTGGTGCGCGCTCGGGCCACCACACCCGGCCCGGAACCCGGGGGTTGTGACCCTTCGTAACGTTGACACCGATTCACGGCTGCGTCACACACCGTGATGGGCGCTCGCTCGGCCAAACGGGGCGACCAGCGGGCCACATCGTCCTGACCAGGAAAGACTCTGAACCGGCATCCGCCGGCGGAGATACCCCTCCGCGCCCTTTGCTCTGCAGCCCCATGCGCAGCGGTAGCCGTGGGTCACCGATGCGTCGATGGCTGCAGAGCAAAGGGCGCGGGGGTGACCATGCTGCGGGCGCGCTGCGGTTACGGTCGGTGACAGGACGCCAGGTTGATCGCCGCGTGGGGTGGCACGGCCGCCGTTGCAGAAAACCTTCGGGTACGCGATGCTCGGCGGCGATGATCGACAAGCGCAGCAGCCACTGGTCACGGCCGTGCCGGGCGGGTTCCCGATGAGCGGCCGCGACATCACGTACCACCGGTTCCGCTTCCCGGCGGACCGGGACGGGGGTCGTGCGGACGGGCTGCGCGCCGGGCCGGACGGGCTGACGCCCGACGGCGATGCCGGCCGGGTCACGCACACCGACCCGCACTCCGGGACCACGGCCGAGTACGCCGCCGGCACCTGGACCTCCCCCGTGACGTCCGTCGGCTTCGCCGTCACCGAGCTGGTGCCCTCCTGGACGGCCGACACCCCGCCCGGCTGCTGGCTACGGGTGGAGCTGCGCGGCTGGGCCGACGGCACGGCCACCACCGGCTGGTACGAGCTGGGCCACTGGGCCGCCGACGACAGTGCCGTGCATCGCGCGTCAGTACCCGGGCAGGAGGACGACCGGGCGCGGGTCGCCGCCGACACCCTGCGGTTGACCGGCGCGACGGTGACCGCCTGGCAGGTTCGGGTGACGCTGTTGCGACGGCTCGACGCGCCCGCCGACCCGGTGCTGCGCACGGTGGGCGTGGTCGCCTCCACCGACCCGGCCACCGCCGCGGACGCCGGCACTGCGGACGCCAGCACCGCGAAGGCCGGCGTCGGAGATACGGGCGCGTGGGGACGGGTGCTGGACGTTCCGCGGTACGCGCAACGGCTGCACGCCTCCGGGGAGACCCGCTGGGGTGGCGGCGGCGACTCCTGGTGCAGCCCCACCTGCGTGTCGATGGTGCTCGACTACTGGGGCGCCGGGCCCACCCCGGACCGGTACGCCTGGGTGGCGCCGCCGGGTCCGCGCCCGCAGGTGGTGCACGCCGCCCGGCACTGCTACGACCACGCCTTCGGCGGACCGGGCAACTGGCCGTTCAACACGGCGTACGCGGCGACGCACGGGGTGGACGCCTTCGTCACCCGGCTGCGCTCGCTGGCGGAGGCGGAACGGTTCGTGGCCGCCGGCATCCCGCTGATCGTCTCGGCGGCGTTCACCGCCGGTCAGGTACCCGGCCTGGACTACGACACCCGGGGACACCTCATGGTGCTGGCCGGCTTCACCGCCGAAGGCGACCCGGTGCTCAACGACCCGTACGCGCCGGACGACGAGCGGGTCCGCCGCACCGCGCCGCGCGCGCCGTTCGAGAGCGCCTGGCAGGCGGGCAGCGGCGGGATCGCGTACGTGCTGCGCCCGGAGTCGACGCCGCTGCCGCCGCCACCGGCGCAGGCCAACTGGTGATCAGCGGCCGACCGGCCAGATGGCCATGCCGCCGGTCGGGCGCAGGCACACCAGTTCGGTACCCGTGTCCGCGCACTCGGACCAGGCGCCGGGCAGGATCCCCCGGATCCGGACCTGCCCGGCCGTCACGTCCAGCGTGCCGACGAGCGTCCGGCCCTCGGTGAGCGTGCGCAGCCCGAGCAGCGGCCCGGGCGAGAGGTCATTGCCGGAGACGCGCCAGCGTCCCAACTGGGCCAGCACGCGGCCGGTCGACGGGTCGAGCGCCGACAGCTCCAGTTCCTCCCCGACCCCGCGCTCGGCGGCGATCAGCCGGTCGCCCACCGGGCCCATCCCCAGCCAGCGCTCGTCCGACCAGGCCGGCCGGCCGGTTGCCGGGTCGAGTGCCTGCGCGCCGCCCACCTGGTCGCGCAGGCACACCATCCCGGCGCAGTCGGCGAACCAGAGCCCGGCGCGGGAACCGACCGGGAGGCTCCATCGCTCGTCGAGCCGGTCCAGCCCGTACCCGGTGACGGTGCCCCGGGCGTCCTCGACCAGCAGCAGATCGGCCACCACCTGCGCGTACCGGTAGGCGGCTCGGTCGGAGGCGGGCGCCACCCGGCCGGTGTGCGCGACCGCGCCGGAGTCCGCGTCGTACACCGTCACCCGGCCCTGCGGGGTGACCAACACCAGCTGCGTCACCCCGTGGGCGTCGTGGCGGTATCCCACCTCCTGGCCCGGCACGGGCAGCGTCCACCGCACCGCGCCGGAGGCCGGGTCCACGGCCCGCACGGTGCCCGCACCGGGCGGGCGGGGATTCTCCAGCAGCAACCCGCCGGACGCGGTCCGGACCGGGTAGCCGGGATGCCGCCAGCGCAGCGTGCCGGTCGCCGCGTCGAGCATGGCCGACACCGAGTCGCCGTCCCCGGCCGGGCTGCTCGTCACCAGCAGTCCCCCGCCCACGACGGTGAGCCCGAGCACGTGGTCACCGGCGGTCAGCGCGAACCGCCACACCGGTTCCCCGCCGGGCAGCCGGTGTGCGGCGACCACCCGCCCGTCCCGGCCGATCGCGCCCGGGCCGTCGGCCACCACCACCCGGCCGGGCAGGAGCACGAACGCGGCGCCCTGGGGGGCGGGCACCCGGATCGGCTCGGGCCGGCGCGGCGGCCCGGCGGCGGCGGTGACCACGAGCAGCACCAGGCAGCCGAGCAGCGCCACCCGTGCCGTCGGGCCCGGCGGCCGGCGGGGCGGCCGGTCGGCCGGCTCGTCGGCGGACTCGCCGTGCCGCATCTCCCCCAGTTCGATCACGGGGCTCACGGCAGCCGCCGCACCATGTAGTCGCCGCCGGGCCGGCGGCAGACCAGCAGCGTCACGCCGGTGGTGCAGTCGGTGCCGGTGAGCGCGCCCCGGATCGAGGGCGGATCGCCGGACAGGCCCACCTCGGCCAGGAGCCTGCTGCCGCCGCCCAGCGGGCGTGTCGCCAGCAGCGGGCCGCCCGACTCGTGCTGCGGGACCAGTGTCCAGCCGCCCAGGTCGGCGATCAGCCGCCCGTCGTCCTGGTCGAGCACCGCCAGGCCGGCGTCGAGGTCGGTGTCGGGGACGCCGACGAGCAGCCGGCCGCCGCGCTCCGCCGACACGCCCGCCCACCGGTCCACGCTCCAGCGCACGGTGCCGCTTGCCGGGTCCAGCGCGGTCGTGCCGCCGGCCAGCCCGGCGGCGCAGAGCAGGGCGCCGCAACTCTCGACGTGGCCGACGAGCTTCCGCGCGACGGTCCAGCGCGGCCGGAGCGTGTCCAGGTCGTACGCCTCGATGGCCCCGTCTCCGTCGCGGAACTCCAGCAGCAGCCCGCGGGCGATCTGAAACCGGCGCGGGCCGGGCGGTCGTACCGGGTACAGGTCGCGGGCCACGAGCCGCGCGCCGGTGCGCGCGTCCACGACCACCGTCTGCCCGGTCGCCGGGGACAACACCATGCGTACCGGCCCGGCCGGCTCGAAGTCGAACCCCACCGTGCCCGCCATCGGCGCCGTCCACAGCGGACGGCCGTCGGCCGGGTCCACCCCCATGATCGACGTCGTGGTGTCGGAGGTGGCCGACTGGATCAGCAGCACCCGGCCCACCGCGAACGCGATTCCGGGCCGGCGCCAGACGTCCGCGCCGGTGGCCGCGTCGTACGCCACCGTCTGCCAGTCCGTGTCGTCGACGCCCTGGCCGGCCACGATCACCCGGCCGTCCTGCTCCCACACCGACACGGCGGTGCCGGTGCCGGGCAGCCGACTGCGCCACCGCTCCCGGTCGCCCCGGTACGCGACGAGTTCCCGCCCGCCGGCACCTCCGCGGTCCGGTTGCACCACGTACACCACGTCGCCGGAGACGAACACGGCCGATCCCAGCCCGCCGGGCAGCGTCCACTCCGCCGGGCGTCGGGGCGGCGCCGCGGCGGTGAGCGTGAGCAGCGCCACCAGCAGCACCAGCATGCTGCGCAACGGCCGCCCGACCGCAAGCGGCGGGCGGGGCGCCGGACCGGGCGAGGCGTCGTCGCGCAGCTCCCCCAGATCGATGACGGTCACGACCATCCTCTCCCGCGCGCCGGGCCGCCGCCCGACCGTGACCGGCCGCGTGACGAACCGCCTGTACGATGGCGCGTCGTGGCCGTGCCCGTGGTGGACCCCTCGTTGAACCCCTCGTCCGTCGAGGCGGACGCCGTCGTGGCCGACCCGCCACGCCGCGCCCGTCGCCGGCCGGCCCGCGCCGACGTGCTGGCCATCGGAGCCTATGTGCTCCTCGGCGTTCTCGTCTGCCTCAACTACTGGGGCGACGTGGAGCACCGGGTCTCCTCGCACCTGCCCACCGACCACAGCTGGTTCGAGTGGCTGTTCGCGCACGGCGCGTACTCGGTGCAGCACCTGGAGAACCCGCTGTTCACCACCCGGCAGAACGCGCCGGACGGGGTGAACATGATGGCGAACACCTCGCTGCTCGGGGTGACGCTGCCGCTGGCGCCGCTGACGCTGCTGCTCGGGCCGCAGGTGATGTACGCGCTCTACCTGGGCGCCGCGCTGTCCGCGACCGCCGCCACGTCGTACTGGGTGCTTTCCCGGCACCTGGTCCGCTCCCGGGCCGCGGCGTTCGTCGGCGGCGCGTTCCTCGGCTTCGCGCCGGGCATCGTGCACCACGCCAACGGCCAGCCCAACTTCGTGTCGAACTTCCTGCTGCCGCTGATCGTGGCCCGGGTGCTGCGGCTGGGCGAGCCGGGCCGCTGGCGGCGCAACGGGCTGGCGCTCGGGTTGCTGGTGGCGTACCAGATCTTCATCAACGAGGAGATGCTGCTGCTCACCGCGCTGGCCTGCCTGGTCGTCGTGGTGGCGTATGCGGTGCAGCGGCCCCGCGCGACCCGCGAACGGGCCGGGTCGTTCGTCGCCGCGCTCGGTCTCGGCGGCGGGCTGGCGCTGCTGCTGACCGCGTACCCGATCTGGTTCCAGTTCAACGGCCCGCAGTCCTACCGGGGGTTGCAGGGCGGCGTCTTCCACAACTGGGGCGAGGACCTGGTCGCCTTCGTCACGTTCGCCCGGGACACGATCGCCGGTGACGAGGCGGTGGAGAAGACCATCGGCCTGACCGAGCAGAACACCTGGTTCGGCTGGCCGCTGGTGCTGGTAGCGCTGGCCGCACTGGTGCTGCTGGTCCGCCGGTCGGTGCCGGCCCGGATCCTGGCCGTGCTGGTGGTCGTGTTCACGATCGCCTCGATCGGCCCGGTCGTGCGGTTCAACGGCGCGGAGACCGACATCGACGGGCCGTGGGCGTACGTGCCGGACGACCTGCCGCTGGTCGAGATGATGATGCCGACCCGGTTGAGCCTGGTCGTGGTGGCCGCCGTCGGCGTACTGCTCGCCCTGGCGTGGGACACGCTCGCCGGTGCCGGCCGCCCGCCGGTGCCCGCCCCCCGCTCCGGCGCCGACGACGGCGGGGACGACGCCGACGGCGGGACGGCCGCGCGCGACACGCGCCGCCGGGTGCTGCGCCTGGCCGGGCTCGTCGCCATCGCCGCCGCCGTGGTGCCGCTGATCCCGCGTCCGCTGCCGGCCGAGCGGATCGACCCGCCGCCGCACTTCATCACCGCGGGCGGCTGGCGGCCGTACGTGCCGGAGGGCCGCACGCTCGTGCCGGTGCCGATCCCGAGCAACGTGCACGGGCTGCACACGCTGCGCTGGAGCGCGCTGACCGGCCAGGAGTTCCCGGTCCCGGGTGGCTACTTCATCGGCCCGAACGAGCGCGGCGAGGGCGTCTTCGGCGCCCCGAACCGCCCCACCAGCACGCTCATCTACTCCACCATGGACGCCAACGAGGTGCCGGAGATCACCGAGGAGAACCGCCGCCAGGCCGTGGACGACCTGCGTTTCTGGCGGGCCTCGGTGGTGGTGCTCGGAGCCGGCCCGCGCGAGGCGGTGCTGCGCGACCTGATGGCCGAGCTGCTCGGCCCGCCGCAGCGGGTGGACGACGTGTGGATCTGGGACGTCCGCGACCGGGTGTGACGCCCGGCGCCGCCGGTCAGCCGACGAGCGGGCGGACGTCCCACAGGTAGCCGCCGGGCACGTCCCGGCCGGGGCCGACCAGCGCGTCCACCGTGGCGCGTACCGGGTCGCCGGGTGACGAGTCGGCCTGCACCAGTGCCGCCGCCCGCCAGTGCCGCAGGTCGTCGACCGCCTGCCGGCGTTCCGTCTCACCGACCGGCGGCACCCGGCCGGTCTCGGCGGCCCGGCGCAGCAGCAGCGACGTGGGCCGGTCCGGCGCACCCCAGCGGGCGGCCGGGTCGCCTGCCGAGCGCGGGCCGATGAAGTAGCCGCCCGGCGCGTCGAACGCCAGCGCGGTGCGTGCCGACCAGAACATGGCGGGGCTGACCGCCGCCCCGGTCACCGGCGGCACCGGCACCAGCGTCCGGCCCGCCGGCACGTACTCCCGCCAGCCGCCGCCGGACACCACGGCCGGGACCGGCGGGACCGGCACCGTGCGGATCGGCGTCGGCGCCAGCGGCAGCAGCGCGGCGGCGACCGCGCCGACCCACGGCGCCCAGGTGCGCACGCCGCCGCGCCGGACCCGGTCCACTGCCAGCGCGAGCAGCACCCCGAGCACCGGTACGCAGACCAGCGCGAACCGCGCCGGCACCACCAGGTCCAGCAGCGGCACGCCGGCGAGCAGGCGGTACGGGCCGGGCAGCCCGGTGTCGTGCCGGTTCACCACCACCGGGGAGCCGAGCGACAGCAACGCGAACAGCAGGCCGCACGCGGCGAGCGCGCGCACCAGCGGCCGCCGCCACAGCCGCACCACCACGAGTACGGCCAGCAGCGGCAGGAACGGCCCGAAGAACGAGTTCTGCTCGGTCGGGTTCGGCGACAGCAGCCCGGCCCGGTGGGCGTCCCCGGCGACGGTCTGCCGGGCGGTGGCGGCGAACGAGACCACGTCCAGCCGGTAGCCCTCGGTGTGGAACGGCATCCCCCGGTAGTGGCCCGGCCCGGCGAACTGGAACCACAGCGGGTACGCCAGCAGCACGCCCGCCACCAGCGCGCCGATGCCCAGCCGGCGGGCCACCACCGGCGCCAGCCGACGCGCGGCGGCCCGGTCGGCGAGCGCGTACGCCCCGGCGAACACCCCGGCCGCGAGCGCCAGGAAGACCAGCACCTCCTCGCCGAGGAACACCTGGTACGCGACGGCCAGCCCGAGCAGCACGCCGTCGCGACGGACCCGGTCGGTGGCCGGGCGGAACACCAGCGCGAGGATCACCGGCACCAGGAACTGGGCGGCCATGTGCAGGTGCGCCCCGGCCTGCGCCACCATGCCCGGGGCGAAGCCGCAGCACAGGCCGCCCACCGCGGCGGCGGTCCGGGAGCGGACCAGCCGGCGGGCGAGCAGCGCATACCAGGCGGTGGCGGTGCCGGCGAGGCTGAGCGTCACGGCGACGAGGAAGGCCGCCTGGGAGCCGAAGACGACGGTGACCGGGGTGAGCGGCACGCCCAGCCCGAGCACCGACGTGTTCGCCATCAGGTTCACCCCGTCCGGGGCGTTCAGCGCGCCACTCCAGAGCGGGTTCTCGCCGCCGGTGACCGCGCGGGCGGCCCGGGCCAGCATCCACTCGAACAGCATCTGGTCGCCGGCCTGGTGGAACAGCCGTTCCGTCCGGCGCCACTGGCCGGTGGTGAGCAGCACGGCCAGGCCGAGGTAGCCGGCCACCACCAGCACGTCGACCGGGCGGGGCCGGCGGCGGCGGGGCGCGGCGGCGGGGACCGCCGGTTCGGTCAGGCGGACCGGCTGGTCAGTTTCCGCACGTCCCACAGCCACACGTCCAGCTCCTGCCGTCCGGGGCCGACCAGCTGCTCCACGGTACGGCGCAGCGGCTCGGCGTTCTGCTCGTCGCGCGGCAGCACCACCACCGCCGCGTTCCAGTGCCGCAGCTCGTCCAGGTAGCGACGGCGCTGCCGATCGTCCAGCTTCGGCGTACGGCCGGTGGACGATACCTCCCGCAGCATCTCGCCGATGCCGCTGGGCCGGCCGCCGAAGCGTCCGGGGTCGCCGGTGACGCCGTTGCGCGGCGCGAGGAAGTAGCCGCCGGGGATCTTGAAGTCGAGGTTGGTGCTGGCCGCCCAGCGCATCGGGTCGGTGTTGCCCATCGCGGGCACCGGCACGGACACGAGCGTCTGGTCCGGCCCGACGTACTTGCGCCACCGGTCGGCGGTGATGAACTCCGGCACCGGCTCCCGCGTGGTGACCCGCAACGGCATCGGCGCGATCGGCAGCAGCGCGAGGACCAGGCCCGCGGCGGTGAGCCTGCGGGCGGTACGCCGGTCCACGCCGCGCAGCGCCCAGGCGCGACGCACCGCGTACGCGAGCAGGATCGCCACCGTCACGCCGGTGATCAGGCCGAAGCGGGTCGGCACCACGGCGTCGAGCAGCGGCAGCCGTACCAGCAGCTCCCACGGGCCGGTCGCGATCTCCCGGTCCCACCAGGAGATCCGCTCGCCGAGCGAGAGCACCGCGAAGAACAGCCCGGTGGCGGCGAGCGCGCGGACGATCACGTCCCGCCGCAGCCACACCACGATGCCCACGACCAGCAGCGACAGGCTCCAGCCGAAGAACGCGTTCTCCTCGGAGTAGTTCGGCGCGAGGTTGACGTTGGCGCGTTCGTTGCCGCCGAACGTGGGCGAGCCGGGCGCGAAGAACGCGGCGATGTCGTTGCCGTAGTCGCGCACCGCGTCGCTGAGCCCGTGGTACGCCATCGGCCCGGCGAACTGCACCCACAGCGGGTACGCCAGCAGCGCTCCGGCCAGCACCGCGCAGACCGCCAGCCCGGCGCCGAGCGGCCGCCAGGCGGCCGCCCACCGCTCGCGCTGCTGCACCACCACGGCGATCAGGAACACGCCCAGGGCCATCGCGGTGAAGAGCAGGATCTCCTCGTTGACGAACGCCTGCGCGGTGACCAGCAGCGCCAGCAGCACGCCATCGCGGACCGGCCGGGCCGACCGGGTCAGCACCAGCACCCGCCACACGATGAACGGCAGCAGGAACTGGCTGATGATGTTCGGGTGCCAGTTGGCGTGCGACAGCATGGCCGGTGAGAACCCGCAGAACCAGGCCGCCACGGCGGCGGCCGGGCGGTGCCGGATCAGGTGCCGGGACAGCACCCGGTACCAGGCGGCGGCGGTGCCGGCCAGGCCGAGCGTGACGAGCGTGACGAAGGAGACCGCCGGTCCGAACAGGAGGGTCACCGGCACCATCGGGATGCCCAGCGCCAGGATGGCGGTGTTCGCCATCAGGTTGACGCCGTCGGGGTAGTTGAACTGTTCGGTGAAGAACGGGAACTCGCCGTGCAGCACCACCCGTACCGAGTGGGCCAGGAAGAACTGCACCTGCGCCGGGTCGCTGCTGTAGAGCGCGGCCACCCGCCCGGCCGGGTCGACCCAGATGCCGCTGGTGACCCAGATCGCGGCGAGCAGGAATCCGCCGTACACGGTGAGGTCGATCCGGCGGCGGGTCCACCGCCACCGGCGCGCGCGCCGCGCGCCCGGCGTGGCCGGCGCCTCCGGCTCGGCCTGCGCTTCCGGCTCGGCCTGCGCTTCCGGCATGGTCGTGGTCGCCCGCTCCGGCGCGTCGGCGACGGTGACCGGTGGTGGGTCGAGGGTGACGGCGCGGTGGCCCGTCGGGGCGGCGGCGTCCGGCGTCGAGGCGCCGCGGGTCTCGGCAGGCGTCACAGTCGGCGGAGTCTACCGGAGCCGGATATTGGTACCCGAATCGCCCGTCACGTTCCGCAGTGGCCGATCGGCCGAAGGGGTGAGCCGGGCGCGGCCGGGTGACCGGTCGTCTCGTACCATGTGGGCTTCCGACCGACGACCGGCGAGGGGATCAGGGTGCTTTCAGCCCGCCGAGGCGCTACGACGGGCACCGCGCTGGCAGCTCTGCTGCTGGTCACTGTCGGTTGCGGACCGGTCGCCGAACGGCGGCCGGCGGACCTGCGGGTCGGCTACGACAGCCTGGACGGCGCCCTCGCGGTGTGGCCGCCGCGCGGAAGCCTGGCCCGGGACGCCGAAGCCACCGCCGCGATCACCACAGCGGTACGCGACTGGCGTTCCCCGGTGGACGACCGGGTGCACGTGCCCACCTCCGGCATCCTCTTCTCCGGTCAGGTCGCCGGTTCGGCGCTCGCGCTCGTCGCCGCCGACGTGCCCGGTGAGGCCGCGTCCTGGCTGCTGCAACTCGACCGGGACGGGCAGCGCTGGCGGGTCGTCCACGCCACCGAGTACACCGACCCCGGTTACCTGGTCTACTCCGACGTGCTGCCGGTGCGGGAGCCGGCCGGCCGCCGCTACCTCACCTCGGCCCGCGTCGAACGCCTGACCGGGCCCGACGGCAAGCTGCTCGGCAGCACCGACGGCGTCACCGACCCGGTCGCCGTACCGGCCTGCCGGGCCGTCGAACTGACCGCGACGCTGCGGTCCACGCCGTCGCTGCCGCGCGGCCGGGCCGCGGACCGCGTCCTCGACCTGGGTACGGCCACCGAAGCGCCCCGCTACCCCCTGGTACGCGACGAGACGGGCGCCGGCAGGCGCGCGCTGACCGGGTTGGACACCTGCGTGCTCGCCGGTGAGCGGGGTCCGTTCGGCAGCGAGCCGCGCCGCATCGGCGACCGCGAGGCGCCCCGCTCCGCGCCGGAGTCCTGGCCGATGGCGAAGATCGCGACGCGCTCGCTCGGTTCGGTGGCTCTCGGCGAGGGCGAGCCGGGCGAGTTGGAGCAGCTCAGCTGGGAGACGCCGGCCGGGACGATGACAGCGGTGGTCTACCGTCCGGCCGACGGCGGCACGCCGGTGGTGTCCCCCGCCGACCGCTCCACCACGCTTCAGGCGTACCACCTGCCGATGCCGGGCCGGCCGCTGGCGGTGCTGTCCTGGCGTACCCGGGACGCCTCGTTCTCCGCCCCTCCCGGCACGACCCGCCTGGTCGACCGTCCCGGCCTGGTGGTGGTCGAGCACACCGACCAGAGGCAGACGTTCAGCCTGGCCGACACCGAGAAGACCTGGTACCGCTCCCTCCCCACC
>NZ_WBKS01000056.1:0-34085 GCF_008868145.1 Micromonospora sp. AMSO1212t | reverse complement strand
ATCTTGCACTTGACCCGTCGATCATGAAGTTGGCGGCGATGTGGATCTCCAAAACCGCCGTCAACTTCATGATCGACGGGTCAAGTGCAAGATCGGCGAGTAGAGGCGAGTGGAGGCGAGCAGAGGCCAGTGGAGGGGGCGGCATGGGTGCCGCCCCCTCCGTCGTTCTGCCCCGGTCAGCCTGGGTTGGGGCGGTTGTTGGTGAAGTCGCCCACCTGGGCACCCGTGGACGCGTTGTCGCTCGTGGAGCCGCCGGCCGGGGTGCTCATGCCACCCGTACCGGCGTCACCGGTCGTCGTGGGCGCCACCTTGCCCCGGTGCTTCTCCGGCTGGCGGGCCAGGCGGCGCACACTGGCCGGTCCCGCCGTACCACCGGTCGTGGTCACCGCGCCCTGACCCCGGGTCGGTCCGCCGTCGCGCAGCACCGTCGGGTCGACGGGCACGTCCGCCGGGTCGTCCGGGTCGAGTTCCTGCCGCATCCGCTCCACGTCGGTCTGCGGCACAGTGACCTCGTCCAGAGCGCCCTCGCCGTACACGCCTCCGGCGACCCGCTGCTCGGCCCGCCGGGCGGCGTCCTGCCGCATGTCGTCCTCACGCACGTCAACCACCTCGCAGCTCTCGGGGTATCGGTGTTGCGTGCCCGACGGTGGGTGGCTGAAACCGGAACCAGCACCGGGAGGACCGGTACGTGCCCGGATGCCGGATTCGGGGGCACGGCGGCCATCAGATGGCGACCGGCGGTTACCTTGCCTCCGGCGAGGGGTAGACCCAGGGTGCCCCCGCCACAGAGCGCGAACCGTGCCGTGGCCGACCTGCGGTAGCGGGGCGAGGGTATGCAGGTACGACTCATCAAATCCTGAGGAGGACCAGATGAGCACGCAGGCTGCATCCACCAGGCCGGCCAACCGGCCGATGTCCGACGTGCAGAACCGGTCGAACATGCAGGACACGTCGACCCAGCAGATGGCGTCGATGCACAACGGTCACCGGGAGAACATGCCGTCCCCCGGTACGGAGACGAAGCAGGCGTTCCTGACCACCGAGTTCTGGGTGTACGCCGCCGCTGTCGCGGTGGTCGCGATCGCCGCGTTCTGGAAGGGCACCACCGCCAACGGCCTGAACATCAACAACCCGAACCAGGCCTGGTGGTACCTGACCGCGCTGACCGGCGCGTACCTGGTCAGCCGTGGTCTGTCGAAGGCGGGCAGCGCGCGCCGCTCCGGCGAGGAGCGTCGAGGCAAGCGCTGACGCGCCACGCGTACGGCGACGCCCCCGGGATCCGTCCCGGGGGCGTCGTCGCGTGTGCTCACTCCTCGCCGAAGTCCCCGGAGTCGTCGCCGCCGCCGTCGAACGCGTCCCCGAGCATCTCACCGGCGATCATGCCCCCGGCGACGCCCAGCGCGGCACCCGCGACCACGCCGCCCATGCCCGGACCGCGCCGCCCGTGTCCGTGGTGGCCCGGGTAGCCGTGGCCACCGTGCGGCATGCCGAAGCCCTGTGCCCGCAGGCTGCCGTAACGGCCGGTGGTCTCCCGCAGCCAGCCGTCCACGACCTGCACCCAGTCGGTACGGGCGGCGTCGGTGTGCGGGACCGAGTACCGCCCGACGACGTCGTGCCCGGCGCTGAGGAAGCCGCCGCGCTTGTCGCACTCCAGGATCACCTCGACGCCCTGCTGGCTGGTCACGAACGTCAGCTCGACCTCGGTGACCGTCTGCGCGTACTGCGGCGCGGCGAAGAACTCGATCTCCTGGTAGAACGGCAGCGTCTGCGGCACGCCGTAGATGTGCCCGCGCTCCAGGTCGGCGTGCTTGAACCGGAAGCCGAGCGCCTGGAACGCCTCCAGGATCCGCTCGTGGACCGGCAGCGGATGCACCGACACCTGGTCCAGGTCCGACTTGTCGACCGCGCGGGCCACCGCGAGCTCGGTACGCAGGCCCATCGTCATGCCGCGCAGGCGCTGGCCGTACACGTCGGTGATCGGGGTCTCCCACGGCACCGGCATCTGGAACGGGATGGACAGCTGCTGCTTCGGGGCCAGTTCGAAGGCGCCGCTGACCGGCATCCGGTGGAACTCCATGACGCCCGCGTAGTCGTGGTCGCCGCTCTCGATCTCGACGCGGGTGACCAGGCCGAGGCTGATGTGCTCGATCCGTGCCGGGCTGTCGCCACCGACCAGGTTGACGTGACCGTCCAGGGCCAGTCCGGGTCGGGTGTTCGGGTTGGTGAGCACCGTGTCGACGCTCGGGCCACCCACGCCGAACGCGCTCAACATCTTCTTGAAGACCATCGGTCACTCCCGCTGAACGGCGCTCCGACATGGACCGTCGGGCGCTTCGTCAGGGCACCCTAGACGGCGGGGCTGAGAAGTGTCTGTGAGGCACGCCGGGTCTCAGTCCGCTCGTACCACAGTCAGCTCGCCCACCTGCTCGCCGAGCTGCCGGCGGGCCTCCGGGGACAGGCCGGCGTCGGTGATCAGCACGTCGGCCTCCTCCAGCGGGGCGATGGTGGCGATGCCGATGGTCTCCCACTTGGTGTGGTCGGCGAGCACCACGAGCCGCCGGGCTGAACCGATCAGCCGCCGGTTCACCGCTGCCTCCAGCAGGTTGGGCGTGGTGAAACCGGTGCGCGGACTCATCCCGTGCACGCCGAGGAAGAGCAGGTCGACGTTGAGCGCGGCGATGGCCGCCTCGGCGACCGGGCCGGTCAGCGCGTCCGACGGGGTACGGATGCCGCCGGTCAGCACCACGGTCTGGTCGGCGCGGGGGTTCTGGTAGAGCGCGTCGGCCACCGGGATGGAGTTGGTGACCACTGTCAGCCCGCGTACCTCGGCCAGCCGGGCAGCCAGCGCGGCGGTGGTGGTGCCGGCGGAGAGCGCGACGGCCATCCCCGGCTCGACCAGCCCGGCGGCGCGCTCCACGATGGCGCGTTTCTCGGCCTGCTGGCGGACCGACTTGGCGGCGAAGCCGGGCTCCTCGGTGGAGCCGGGACCGGCCAGCGTCGCGCCGCCGTGCACCTTGTCGATGAGGCCGCGGTCGGCCAGCACCTCCAGGTCGCGGCGGATCGTCATGTCGGACACCCCGAAGCGGCTGACCAGGTGACTGACCCGGACGCCGCCGCGCTGGCGGATCAACTCCAGGATGGCGCTCTGCCGTTGCTGGGCGAGCATGGGAACCTCCTCGGCGCGAACGGCAACGTACCGGTCAGGCGGTCGCGGGCACCGGCGCGGGTTCCTCGCGGACCACCGCCACCTCGCCCGCCGGCACCTCCAGCTCGCCGTCGCAGCGGGCGCCGCCGAGCAGCTCGACGCCGCTGACCGGCAGCCGGGCCGGCTCGGTGGTGTGGTTGACCACGAACAGCCAGCTCCGGTCCGCCGAGCGGCGGCGGACCACCTCCACCCCGGCCGGCGCGTCGACCGGCGGGCGCACGGCGGTCTCGGCGAGCAGCCGGGCCACCAGCCGGTCGGTGGCGTCGTCGTCGAGCCGGGTGCCGACGTACCAGGCGGCGCCCGCGGCGACGGCGTTGCGGGTCAGCGCCGGCACGCCGGGCAGCGGCCCGTCGGTGTACGCGGCCAGCACCTCGGCGCCCTCGGCGTGCAGCCACTCGGTCCACACGTCGGCGCGCGCGCCGTCGTCGAGGCGTACCGTCTCGCCGTCGCGCAGCGGGAAGAACTCCTCGACGCGTACGCCGAGCAGGTCGCGGAACGCGCCGGGGTAGCCGCCGAGCCGGATGTGGTCGTGCTCGTCGACGATGCCGCTGAAGTAGGTGACCACGGCGGTGCCGCCGGCCTCCACGAACCGGCGCAGCGCGTCGGCGTCGGCGTCGCGGACGAGATAGAGCGTGGGCGCGAGGACGAGCCGGTAGCGGGACAGGTCGGCCGACGGGTGCACCACGTCGGCGGTGATCCCGGCCCGCCACAGCGCGGCGTGCAGCGCGGACAGCCGGTCGGTGTACGTGACGTCGACGCTCGGGTGGGAGTCGAGTTCGGCGCCCCACCACGCCTCGTAGTCGAACAGGATCGCCACGTCGGCGTCGACGCGGCTGCCGCGTACCTCCGCGAGCGCGCGCAGGTCGGCGCCGAGCCGGCAGACCTCGTGGAACACCTTGGTGTCCGGCCCGGCGTGCGGCACCAGCGCGGAGTGGAACTTCTCCGCGCCGGCCCGGGAGGCCCGCCACTGGAAGAACAGCACTCCGTCGGCGCCGCGCGCGACGTGGGCGAGGCTGTTGCGGCGCATCTGGCCGGGCGTCTTGGCCACGTTGCGGGGCTGCCAGTTGACCGCGCTGGTGGAGTGCTCCATCAGCAGCCACGGCGCACCACCGGCGACGCCCCGGGTGTGGTCGGCCGCGAGGGCGAGGTTGACCTGCGGCTGCGGGTCGGCGGCGTTGAGGTAGTGGTCGTTGGCGACCACGTCCACGTCGGAGGACCAGGAGTGGTAGTCCAGGTATTTGATGCCGGTGCCGATCATGAAGTTCGTGGTGACCGGCTGCGGGACGAGCCGGTTCAGCAGCTCCCGCTCGGCGCGGAGCTGGGCGCGCTGCTCGTCGGAGGAGAACCGCAGGAAGTCCAGCTGCTGGGTCGGGTTCGCGAACGTCGGGGCGGTACGCGGCGGGTTGATCTCCGCCCAGTCGTGGTAGCGCTGGCTCCAGAACGCGGTGCCCCAGGCCGCGTTGAGCGAGTCCAGGTCGCCGTAGCGCTCGCGCAGCCAGCCGCGGAACGCCTCGGCGCTGACGTCGCAGTAGCAGTGCACGTTGTGGCAGCCGAGTTCGTTGGAGACGTGCCAGAGCACCACGGCGGGGTGGCGCGCGTACCGGCGGGCGACGGCCTCGACCAGGGCGAGCGAGTGGTCCCGGAACACCGGCGAGCTGGGGCAGTACGCCTGCCGGCCGCCGGGCCACAGCACCGTGCCGTCGGCCCGGCGGGGCAGCGTCTCCGGGTGCCGGTGCGCCAGCCACGGCGGCGGGCTGGCGGTGGCGGTGGCCAGGTCGACGCTGATGCCGCCGTCGTGCAGCATGTCGATCGCCCGGTCGAGCCAGTCGAAGACGTACCGCTCGGGGGCGGGCTGCAGCAGGGCCCAGGAGAAGATGCCGACGGAGACCAGGTTGACCCCGGCGCGTCGCATGAGTTCGACGTCCTCGGCCCACGTCTGCTCGGGCCACTGCTCCGGGTTGTAGTCCGCGCCGTACCAGATGCCCTCGCCGTGCCAGTTCCGCATGACAGCAGAGGTTGCCCCCGAACAGCACCCAAGTCAACACTTTCCAACATCGACTGAAGTTCCAACGTTTACCGGCCCTTTGCCCTGCCTCAGCGGCAACGGCGTCGCCTTTTTGCCCTCTTGACAGCGCCGCGCCAAGGGGTAGCTTCAAGCGCCACCGGCTGTTTCTGTTCGGACGTGTGGATTCTCGGTGGATCTGCCACGGCCGACACGAACACCGCTCCCCGCCACCGATCACGGTCCATGAGCGCAGCGCACCTCTTCCACGCAGGAGGCACCATGTCCCGTCCCCGCTCGCAAGCCGAATACCTCGCCCGGCTCGTGCCCCCGTCCGTCGCCGGCCTGAACCGGCGCTCGCTGCTCGCCGGCGCGGCCGGCGCGGGGGCGCTGCTCGGCACCGGTCTGCTCGCCGGCTGCGGCGACTCCGACTCCGGATCCGGCGGCGACGCCAAGAACGTCTCCCTCGGCTCGAACCAGTCGGACCCGAAGCCCAAGGACGTCGTCGCGAAGGTGATGGACGGCTTCAAGACGTCCTCCGGCGTGACGGTCGACATCAACACGGTCGACCACAACACGTTCCAGGAGAACATCAACAACTACCTGCAGGGCAAGCCGGACGACGTGTTCACCTGGTTCGCCGGCTACCGGATGCGCTTCTTCGCCGCCAAGGGCCTGGCCGGCGACCTCAGCGACGTGTGGGGCAAGCTCGACGGCTACTCCGACGCGTTCAAGAAGGCGTCCACCGGCGACGACGGCAAGCAGTACTTCGTGCCCGCGTCGTACTACCCGTGGGCGGTCTTCTACCGCAAGTCGGTGTGGCAGCAGCGCGGCTACGAGGTGCCCAAGACCCTCGACGACCTGAACACGCTCGGCGCGCAGATGAAGAAGGACGGGCTGAACCCGATCGCGTTCGCCGACAAGGACGGCTGGCCGGCGATGGGCACGTTCGACATCCTCAACCTGCGGATCAACGGCTACCAGTTCCACATCGACCTGATGGCCGGCAAGGAGGCGTGGACCTCCGACAAGGTGAAGAAGGTCTTCGACACCTGGGCCGGGCTGCTCCCCCTGCACCAGCCGGACTCGCTCGGCCGCACCTGGCAGGAGGCCGCCCAGTCGTTGCAGCAGAAGAAGAGCGGCATGTACCTGCTCGGCCTGTTCGTCGGCCAGCAGTTCAGCGGCGCGGACCTGGAGGACCTGGACTTCTTCACCTTCCCCGAGGTCGACTCCACGATCGGCGCGAAGGCGCTGGACGCCCCGATCGACGGCTACATGATGGCCCGCAAGCCGAAGTCCAAGGACGCGGCGCAGAAGCTGCTGACGTACCTGGGCTCGAAGGAGGCGGCGGACATCACCGTCAAGAACGACCCGAGCACGCTCGTCGCCAACAGCGGCGCGGACACCGGCGCCTACACCGCGCTGCAGAAGAAGGCCGCCGAGCTGGTCGGCTCCGCCACCGAGATCGCCCAGTTCCTCGACCGCGACACCCGGCCGGACTTCGCCTCCACCGTGATGATCCCGGCGTTGCAGCAGTTCATCAAGGACCCGAAGGACATCAGCGGGCTGCTCACGAGCGTCGAGAACCAGAAGAAGTCGATCTTCACCAGCTGACGGCGGAAGGGGGAAGGACATCATGTCCGACCTGCCCCTGATCCAAGCGGATCGCGCCGTGCCGCCGCCGGCCGCGACCACCACGAACGGTGGTCGCGGTCGCCGGCTACGGCTCCTGTCCCGCACCGACCGCGTGGTGGTCACGCTGATGGTGCTGGTACCCCTGTTGCTCGTCACCGGACTGGTCTGGCTGCCCGCGGTGGCGACGGTGCTGCTGTCCGGCACGAACTGGGACGGCATCGGCCCGATCAGCGAGATCGAGTGGGTCGGGGCCAAGAACTACGACGACGTGGTGAACATCTACCCGCCGTTCGTCCCCGCCGTGCAGAACAACCTGCTCTGGCTGGCCGCGCTGTTCGTGGTGGCCACCCCGATCGGCATGTTCCTCGCCGTGCTGCTGGACAAGGAACTGCGCGGCAGCCGCTTCTACCAGACCGCGCTCTACCTGCCGGTGGTGCTGTCGCTGGCGCTCATCGGCTTCATCTGGCAGCTCATCTACAGCCGCGACCAGGGCCTGCTCAACGGCGTGTTCGGCGGCGAGACCGACTGGTACGGCGACCCGAACGTCAACATCTGGGCCGTGCTGGTGGCGGCCGGTTGGCGGCACGTCGGCTACATCATGCTGCTCTACCTGGCCGGCCTCAAGGGCGTCGACCCGTCGCTGCGGGAAGCCGCAGCGGTGGACGGATCGTCGGAGACCAGCACGTTCTTCCGGGTCGTCTTCCCGGTGATGCGACCGATCAACATCATCGTGCTGGTGGTGACGGTGATCGAGTCGCTGCGCGCGTTCGACCTGGTCTGGGTCATCAACAAGGGCCGCAACGGACTGGAGCTGATCTCCGCGCTGGTCACCCAGAACGTGGTGGGCGAGGCCAGCCGGATCGGCTTCGGCTCCGCGCTGGCGACGATCATGCTGGCCGTGTCGCTGGTCTTCATCACCATCTACCTCTGGACCGTGATGCGGGAGGACAAGCGATGACCGCCGTCTCCGCCGGCCGCCGCCGCCCCGTGCGGCCCGCCCGGGTCGTCCTGCACCTGTTCCTGGGTACGGTCGCCGTGGGCTGGCTGTTCCCCATCCTCTGGGCGGTGCTCACCTCGTTCCGCTCCTACGAGTACACGGCCGCCAACGGCTACGTGTCGCTCGGCGGCTGGACGATCGACAACTACGTCACCGCCTGGCGTACCGCCGAGTTCGGCAAGCACTTCCTCAACTCGGCGTACATCACCGTCCCGGCGGTGCTGCTCACGCTGTTCCTCGCCTCCTGCGTGGCGTTCGTGATCGCCCGGTTCAGCTGGAAGCTCAACATCGCGCTGCTCGGCCTGTTCACCGCCGCGAACCTGCTGCCGCAGCAGGCGCTGCTCATCCCGCTGTTCCGGATGTTCACCGAGGTCCCGCTGCCGGCCTGGATGAGCGACTCGGAGCTGCTCTACGACAGCTACTGGGGGCTGATCCTGGTCAACGTCGCGTTCCAGTGCGGCTTCTGCGTGTTCGTGCTCAGCAACTACATGAAGGCGCTGCCGCACGAGCTGTACGAGGCCGCGATGGTGGACGGGGCGAACGTGTGGCGGCAGTACTGGCAGGTGACGATGCCGCTGTGCCGCCCCGCGCTCGCCGCGCTGGCCACGCTGGAGGTGACCTGGATCTACAACGAGTTCTTCTGGGCCACAGTGCTCATGCGGACCGGCGACAAGTTCCCGGTCACCAGCTCGCTGAACAACCTGCGCGGCGAGTTCTTCACCGACAACAACCTGGTCTCGGCCGGTTCGGTGCTGGTCGCGATCCCCACCCTGGTGATCTTCTTCCTGCTCCAGAAGCAGTTCGTCCGGGGTCTGACGCTGGGAGCCTCCAAGGGATGACGATCGTCCACCTGCGCCGCGCGCGGACCAGCCTGGTGCTCGACGCACGCGGTCCGGGGCTGCCCCGAGTCGTGCACTGGGGCGCCGACCTCGGCCCACTGCCCGACGGGGATCTGCCCGCGCTCGTCGACGCCACCGTGCCACCCGTCGTGCCGAGCAGCTTCGACGCGCCCACAGTGCTGTCGCTGCTGCCCGAGGCGAGCGCCGGGTGGAGCGGGCGGCCCGGTCTCGCCGGTCACCGCGACGGCCGGGACTGGTCGACCGCGTTCCGCCTGGCCGACCTCGACGTGCGCGACGCGGCGTCCCCGCACGGCGACGCGCCGGGCACGCCCGCTCCGGGCGGCGTGGCCGGAGGCGGGGACGCGGTGCGCGTACCCGATGAGGAGCGGAACCGCGACGGGGCCGGCGTCGCACGGGTGACGGTGCGGGCGACGGACCCGGGCGCGGGGTTGAGCCTGACCGTCGAGATCACGCTGGACGCGGCGGGAGTGCTCACGCTGCGGCACCGGCTGCGCAACGACGGCGACGGGCGGTACGAGTTGCGGGAGCTGACGCCGGTGCTGCCGGTGCCGGCGGTCGCCACCGAGCTGCTCGACCTGACCGGCCGGTGGTGCCGGGAGCGCGCGCCGCAGCGGCATCCGTGGCCGATGGGCGCGTGGGTACGCGAGGGGCGGCACGGTCGCACCGGCCACGACGCCACGCTGCTGCTGGTCGCGGGCACGGCCGGGTTCGGCTTCCGGCACGGCGAGGTGTGGGCGGTGCACACCGCGTGGAGCGGCGACCACGTCACGGCCGCCGAGCGCCGCCCGACCGGCGAGTCCACACTCGGCGGCGGTGAGCTGCTCGCACCGGGTGAGATCGTGCTGGGGCCGGGCGACGAGTACGCGACTCCCCTGCTGTACGCGGCGCACTCGGCCGACGGGCTGGACGGGCTCAGCGACGCCCTGCACACGCACCTGCGAGCCCGCCCGTCGCACCCGGGCACACCCCGGCCGGTGACGCTGAACGTGTGGGAGGCGGTCTACTTCGACCACGACCTGGACCGGCTGCGGGCGCTCGCCGACGCGGCCGCCGAGGTCGGCGTGGAACGCTTCGTGCTCGACGACGGCTGGTTCCGCGGCCGGCGGCACGACCAGGCCGGACTCGGCGACTGGTGGGTCGACGGCGAGGTCTGGCCGGCCGGGTTGCAGCCGCTGATCGACCACGTACGCGGGCACGGCATGCAGTTCGGGCTGTGGGTGGAACCGGAGATGGTCAACCCCGACTCCGACCTGTTCCGCGCCCACCCCGACTGGGTGCTCCAGGCGCCGGGCCGGCTGCCGCCACCGTGGCGGCACCAGCAGGTGCTCGACCTGGCCGCCCCGGACGCGTACGCGTACCTGCTCGGGCGGCTCGACGCGGTGCTGAGCGAGCACGACGGGATCGCGTACCTGAAGTGGGACCACAACCGCGACCTGACCGAGGCCGGGCACGCCGGGCGGCCGGGGGTGCACGCGCAGACCCTCGCGGTCTACCGGCTGCTGGACGAGCTGCGCGCCCGGCACCCGGACGTCGAGATCGAGAGCTGCTCCTCCGGCGGCGCGCGGGTCGACCTGGAGATCCTTGGCCGTACCGACCGGGTCTGGGCCAGCGACTGCAACGACGCGCTGGAGCGGCTGTCCATCCAGCGCTGGACCGGCCTGCTGCTGCCGCCCGAGCTGATCGGCACGCACATCGGGCCGGAGCGCTCGCACACCACGCGCCGCGTACACGACCTCGGGTTCCGCGCGGTCACCGCGCTGTTCGGCCACCACGGCATCGAGTGGGACATCACCGCGATCGACGCGACCGAGCGGGCGGAACTCACCGCCTGGGTGGCGCTGCACAAGCGGCTGCGCCCGCTGCTGCACACCGGCCGGGTGGTCCGGGTCGACCACCCGGACCCGGCCGTGCAGGCCCACGGCGTCGTCGCCCGCGACCGCTCGCACGCGGTGTACGCGGTCAGCCGGGTGGCCACCTCGGTGGCACAGGTGCCGGGCGCGGTCCGGCTGCCAGGGCTGGACCCGGAGCGGCGCTACCTCGTGCGCCCGCCCGCCGGGGTGCCGGAGCCCGCACTGCTGGAGCTCTCCCCGCCCGGCTGGCTGGCCTGGCCGGGCGACGGGATCACGGTGAGCGGTTCGGTGCTGGGGTCGGTCGGCCTGCAACTACCCGCCCTGCACCCCGAGCAGGCGCTCCTGCTGGAGGTGACCGCCGCCTGACCGCCCGACCCACCCCGGTGATCAAGGAGTTTGTGTCTCCGTCGAGGTCCGATCGGGACACAAACTCCTTGATCACGCCACCAGGGGGTGCGGGTCAGGCGGGGGTGCAGGTCACCGCGGGGGTGGAGTTGGTGCCCTGCCAGGTGCCGATGAAGCCGAAGCTGGTGCTCGCGCCCGCGCCGAGGCGGCCGTTGTAGTCGACGTTGCGGGCGGTGTACGCCGACCCGCTGTTGCTGACGCTCGCGTTCCACGCCTGGGTGACGGACTGGCCGTTCGCGTACGTCCAGCGCACCGTCCAGCCCGTGATCGCCGCGGCTCCGGCGGTCACCTTGACCTCGCCCTGGAAGCCGCCCTGCCACGAGTTGCTCACGGTGTAGGTGGCGGTGCAGCCACCGGACGGCGGGGGCGTGGTGGTCGGCGGCGGCGTCGGGCTGGGGCTGCCAGTCGGCGTCGGCGTCGGGCTCGGGCTGCGGGTGGGGCTGGTGGTCGGGGTCGGGGTGCTGCCGGCGTACACCGACGCCTCGCGGGAGGTGGCCGCGATGCCGTTGGCGCCGTTGAAGATCCGCTGACCCCAGCTCGTGAGCTGCGCCGGGTTGAACGCGGTGGTCATGTCCAGGTACTCCACGCCGCCGCCGTTGCCGCTCCACGACCAGCCGAGGTAGCCGATGCCGTTGGCCTGGCTGTACGCCATGATGGCGTCCTCGTCCGGGTTGCCGTCGGAGTGGTTGAAGCCGAACTCGCCGACCACGATCGGCAGCCCGGCGGTACGGAACCGGCCCAGGTAGTCGCTGATCTCGGCGGCGGTGTCGAACACGCCGTACATGTGGATGGAGAAGACGGTGTTGCGCTGCGGGTCGGCGGCGAACACGGTGCCGGCGTTGTCGCGCATGGTGAACGACCAGTCCTGGCCCCAGTTCGGCGCGTCCACCATGATCGTGTGGGTCAGGCCGGCGGCGCGCAGCCGCTTGATCGCGTTCGAGGTGTCGGTGGTCCAGGCGCTGTAGCCCTGGTTGCCGAACGGCTCGTTGCCGATGTTGACGATGACGTACTTCTCCTGGCCCTTGAGCACGTCGGCGATGCTCAGCCAGTAGTCGGTGGCCTTTGCCAGCGTGGCGGCGGCGCCCTCCTCGCCGTACCCGGTGGTGTCGTGCACCTCCAGCACGCAGATCAGCCGGTTGGCCTTGCACAGCGAGATCACGTTCGCCACGTCGGCGGCGCTGTTCTTCGTCCAGCGGTCGCCGCTGGCCAGCACCACCCGGACGGTGTTCGCGCCCAGCGCCTTGATGCCGGCGAACGAGCTGGTCTGCTGCGGGTACCAGGTGTGCGCGTGGTTGACCCCGCGCATCACGAACTCGACGCCGTTGGCGTCGTAGAGCCGCCCCTCGGAGACGGAGAACCCGGTGGCGGCGTGGGCCGGCTGCCCGAGGGCGAAGACGGCGGCGAGGGCCGTCAGCAGGGCGGCGCCCGCGACGGAGAGCAGTTTCTTCATGGCTGTCCTCAGGGGAAGGTCTCCCCCGTGCCCGAGCGGGGGTGCGGTGACGGTGACGAGGTGGTGGCGGCTGAGCCCGGTAGCCGCCGCCCGGTTCCCGAACGGACGCAGGCATCAGCGTAGGGCGATGGAAGGCACGAGGCAACCGGTTAAGCGGTTTCGGCCGGTACGCGGTGACGGTTGACCGGCCGCGCGAACTGAACCGGTTAAGAATCGGCGCGGAAGCGGACAGTCAGGGTTGACCCGCGCCGGGCGGGGTATCCGGGGACGATCCGCCCGGGAAGGAGACGTGCCATGGTCAACGTCGGTTACACCCTCATGTGCGAGCAGGCCGGCCCGAAGGAACTGGTCGACCACGCCGTACGCGCCGAGGCCGCCGGCTTCGACCATCTGGTCATGTCCGACCACTACTACCCCTGGCTGGAGTCCCAGGGCCACTCCCCGTACGCCTGGTCGGTGCTCGGCGCCGTCGCGCACGCCACCAGCCGGGCCGAGCTGATGTCGTTCGTGACCTGCCCGATCCGGCGGTACCACCCGGCGGTGGTGGCGCAGAAGGCCAGCACCATCGGCGTGCTCTCCGACGGCCGGTTCACGCTGGGTCTGGGCGCCGGGGAGAACCTCAACGAGCACGTGGTGGGCGGATGGCCGCACGTGCAGCAGCGGCACGAGATGTTCGAGGAGGCGTTGCAGATCATCCGTCCGCTGCTCAACGGCGAGACGCTGACGTTCTCCGGCAACCACTTCGACGTGCCCGACGCGTACGTCTGGGACCGCCCCGAGCGGCCGGTGCCGATGGCGGTGGCCGCCTCCGGGCGGCAGTCGGCGACGCTGGCCGCCGAGTACGCCGACGCCATGATCGCCACCGACCCGCTGTCCCACCTGATCGACATGTACGAGGAGGCGGGCGGCGCGGGCCGCCCCCGCTACGGGCAGGTGGCCATCTGCTACGGCCCGGACGAGGACGAGTGCCGCAAGATCGTGCACGACCAGTTCCGCTGGTTCGGCCTGGGCTGGAAGGTCAACGCCGACCTGCCCGGCCCGGAGTCGTTCGAGGCGGCCACCCAGTTCGTCCGGGAGGAGGACGTGGCCGAGGGCATCTCCTGCGGCCCGGACACCGACCGGCACGTGGAGGCGTTCAAGAAGTTCGTCGACGCGGGCTTCACCCACGTCGCGCTGATCCAGGTGGGCGGCGGCACCCAGCCGATGTTCCTCGACTGGGCCCAGGAGGAGCTGCTGCCCCGGCTGCGCGAGCTGTGACCGTCGCGCCGTCCCCGCCGGGGCGCTTCGGCCCCGCCGAGCTGCGCCTGGCGCTCGCCGCGCCCCGGCCGGCCGCCGGGCTGACCAGCGAGTTCCGGCAGGTCGGCGGGCTGCGGGCGCACACCCGCCGCTCCGCCGGCCCGGGCGGGGACGGACCGCCGATGGTGCTGGTGCACGGCCTGGCCGTGTCGCACCGCTACCTCACCCCGCTGGCCGTCGCGCTTGCGCCGCGCGGGCCGGTGTACGTGCCGGACCTGCCCGGCTTCGGGCTGACCGAACGCCCCGCCGCCGCGTACGACGTGGACCGGCACGTGGCGTTCCTGGTCGACTGGCTCGACGCGTACCGGCTGGGTCCGGTCTGCCTGCTCGGCCACTCCTTCGGCGCGGAGGTCGCCGCCGCGCTCGCCGCCCGTCACCCGGGCCTGGTCCGCGCCCTGGTGCTGGCCGGCCCGACCAGCGACCCGGCCGCCCGGTCCCGGCGCGGTCTGGTCGGCCGGTGGCTGCGGGACACACTGCGGGAGGCGACGTGGCAGGCGCCGATCCTGCTGCGCGACGTGACCGACGCCCGGCCGTGGCGGGTGTTCGCCACGCTGTCCCACTCGGTCCGCAACGCGGTCGAGGAGGATCTGACCCGGATCACCGCGCCCACCCTGGTGCTGACCGGCGCCCGCGACCCGGTCGCGCCGGCCGCCTGGCGGGATCAGGTCGCCCGGCTGGTGCCGGACGCCCGGTCGGTGGCCGTGCCGGGCGCGGCGCACAACGTGGTCACCACCGCACCGACCCAGGTCGCGGACGCCGTCCACGACCTGCTCACCACCCCAGCGAGGAGTTGACGCCATGCGTATCGGGAACACCGAGATCCGGCCCGCCGGAGGCGGGCTCGGCTGCCTGCTGATGATCCTCTTCTCGATCGTCGCCTCGGTGGTGCTGACGGTGCTGCTCAACCTGGTCCTGTAGAACCCGGCCCGGCACGCGCGGCGGCGACACCAGAATGGGGCATGCCCCTGCTGACCGCGCTGCCGCTGGCGCTGGAGATGGTCGCCGGGTCGAAGCTCGTCAGCGCCGTCGTCCTCGCCGCCGGCCGCCACCCGCGCCGCAGCTCCGTGGCCTACCTGGCCGGCGTCACGGTGGGGGTGCTCGGGCCGTTGACGCTCTGGTACGCCGTGTTCCGGGTGGTGCGGCACACCGCCGTGCACGGCATCGGGGTGGGCGGCAGCCGCCGGCTCATCGACTGGATCGTGCTGGCCCTGCTGGCGGTCCTCATGGTGGTCACGTTCAGCAGGCGGCGGCGCGACCGTCCACCCGGGTGGCTGCGCCGGTTGCAGGACCCGCGGCCCTCGTACGCCTTCGGTCTGGGGCTGCTGCTGGCCGTCGCCGTGCCGAGCGACCAGCTGGTCATGGCGTCGGTCGCGGGCAGCATGGCCGGGCACGGCCGACCGTGGTGGCACCTGCTGCCGTTCACGGCGCTCACCGTGCTGCTGCTGGCCCTGCCGCTGCTCACGCTGTTGGTCTTCGGCGAGCGCGCGGAGCGGCTGCTCCCCGCCTTCCGTTCCTGGACCGACAGGCACTCCTGGCTGGTCAGCGAGACGGTCATCCTGATCTTCGCGGCCTTCGTGGTCGCCGACCTGGCAGGGTCGTTCAACCGGCCGTGAGGTCCACCTCGGCCAGCACCGGATAGTGGTCGGAGGCCGAGTCCGCGTCACCGTCGCGGACCACCCGCACCGCGCGTACCCGATCGGCCAGCGCCGGGGTGGCGAGCAGGTAGTCCAGCCGCATCCCGGCGAACTCGGCGCCGCCGTGGCGGGTCGGCACGGTCAGGCCGCCCGGTTCGTCGCCGCCGGAGCGCGGCCACAGGTCCACCAGCCCGGCGTCGAGCAGCCGGGCCACCGCCCGGGTGTCCACGGTACGACCGTCGCGGCGCAGGTGCCGCCGCCGGTACGGGGTGGCCAGCCCGGCCAGCCGGGCGGTGTGGTCGGCGGTGGGCTCCAGCGTGTTCAGGTCACCGGCCAGCAGAGCCAGCGCTCCCCCGGTACGCCGCAGCGCGGCGGCCAGCCAGTCCGCCTCCATCCGCCGCCGCCCACCGGAGTACGGGTTCAGATGAGTGCTGAACACGGTGAGCGGACCCGCGCCGGTGGCGATCTGGGCCCGGGCGGCGGCGTGGTGGAACGGGCGTCGGACCCGCCCGGCGCGCAGCACCCGCAGCGGCGGGCGGACCAGCACCGCCACCGGCTGGCCGAAGCAGGACCGGGCCAGGTGCGCCTCCATCCCGAGCCGGTCGGCCAGACCGCCCAGCGTGGCGTCCATGCCGCGCAGCTCCTGCAACGCCAGCACGTCGGGGCGCTGCGCGGTGACGACCGAGACGATCCGGTCCCGGCGGTCGGCGCCGCCGCCGTCCCGCCCGCCGGTCCGGATGTTCCAGGTCATCACCCGCAGCATCGGCTCAGTCCGGCCGCGCGGCCTTGGCCAGCTCGTCGTCCAGCTCGTCGACCTGTTCGGACTCGATCGCCGGCCGGTTGCCCTCGTACACGTCGGCGTTCGGCTTGATCACCCAGGACAGCAGCGACAGCCAGAGCGCGCCGAGCAGGATCGCGCCCATGAAGTCGGTCGGGTGGTGCATGCCCCGGTACATCCGGGAGGTGGCCACGCCCACCGGCATCAGCACGGCCATGCCCACGAACAGCCACCGCCACCACCTGTCGGTACGCGGGAACACGATGACCGCCATCGCCACCCAGAGGCAGATGGTCGCCGCGATGTGCCCGGAGGGGAACGACGAGGTCGGCATCTGCCCGTCCAGGTTCTCCACCGGCGGCCGGGGCCGGTCCACCACCCGGGCGCTGGCCAGGAACAGGCTCAGCTCGCCGAACATCGCCAGCACCACGTACAGCACCGGCCGCCACCGCCGCCACACGGCCAGCACGATCGGGCAGAACACCAGCGAGACCAGCAGGATGGCGTGGGTGTCGCCGAACTTGCTCCACCACCAGCTCAGGTCCGTGAGCGCGTCGGTGTGCCGCTCGGCGAACCAGCGCGGCACCTCGGTGTCGAGCGTGTCGAAGAACGTGCCCTTGGCGTGGTAGCTGACGAACATGCCGAACGCGTAGAGCACACCGAAGACGATCACCCAGCCGACCAGCAGCTCGGCCACCGCCGAGCGCGGGTGCTCCAGCACCTTCTCCTCGTCCGGCGCGAGCGCCAGCTCCTCGCCCGCCTCCGGCTCCAGGCCCTCACGCAGCGGCGGCACGGGCCGGCCGCGCTCGCGCCGCCACAGCCGGAAGGCGTACGCGGTGACGCCCAGCCAGGCCGCGCCGAGCAGCCAGCCGCCGATCACGTCCGACACGAAGTGCACGCCCAGCGCGATCCGGGTCAGCCCGACCAGGAAGATCAGCACGCCGGCGACGGCGATGGCGGGCTTGCGCCAGCGCGGCGACATGGCCGGCAGGAACACCAGCAGCAGCGCCCCGTACGCGACGAACGAGCCGAGCGCGTGACCACTGGGGAAGCTGTTGCCCGGTGCGCTGGCGATCGGCACGTCCACCACCGGGCGCAGCCGCCCGACCAGCGCCTTGAGCGACGGGTCGAGGATCAGCCCGCCGACACCGGTGACGATCAGGTAGACCGCGAGCCGGGACTGGCGGCGGATCAGCAGGCCCACCACCGCGATGGTGACCAGCCAGATCAGCACCGGCCGCCCGCCCAGGTCGGTGATCGCCTGGAGCACTGTGACCAGCGGGCCGTGCGGGGCCACGAGGTTGTTGAACCACTCGGCCACCGCGTGGTCGGCGTCACCCAGCGGGCTCCACCGGAACCGGACCAGCATGAGCAGCACGCCGAACCCGACTCCCGCACCGGCCACGGCGAGCAGGCCCGCGAGGCTCCGCTCCGCGAAATGGCTGAGCGGCCGGCTCCCGGCTTCCTTGACCGCGGTCACACCGCACCTCCCTCGTTCCTCTGCGAGGCGCGCTGTACCCGATCGGCGTGTTCCGTACACGCCGGACCGGCGCGGCGTCCACGCCGGACCGGCCGTGGCGTCAGAGCGAGGTCATCTCACCGGTGTCGAACAGCTCCGCCCGCTGCGCCTCCGGCTCCCACAGGTCCGGCTGGGCGGGCTCCTCCACCCCGATGCGCATCGCCTCCAGCTGGGCGGCGAAGGCCAGCCCGCCGAACAGCGCCATCCCGGTGAGGTTGGCCCAGAGCAACAGGGCCATCATGCCGGTCAGCGCGCCGTAGGTCTGGCCGAATCCGCCGCTGTACTTCACGTAGGCGGCGAGCAGCAGGCTGGCCAGCCACCAGATCGCGATGGCGATGGCCGCGCCGAAGAAGAGCCAGGACAGGCCGGGCTGGCGGCGGCGCGGGGCGTGCCGGAACAGCACCGCGACGGCCAGCACGGTCAGGCCGAGGCTCAGCGGCCAGCGGATCACGTCCCACCCGGCCATGGCGAGGTCGCCCCACTCGTAGTGCCGCCGGACCGACTCGCCCATCGCCCGCCCGCCGACCAGGATCAGGAAACCGGCCAGCGCGGGCACACCGGCGACCAACGCGAGGATCGCGGCGCGCAGGTACTTGGCGAGCGCCGGGCGGTCCCGCTCGACGCCGTAGATCCGGTTGGCGCCCCGCTCGATCTGCGCCATCGTGGTGGTCAGCGCGACCAGCCCGGTGAGCAGGCCGAGGGTCAGCGCCAGCTCACCGGCGCTCTCGGTGCGCTCGCTGTCGGTCAGCAGGTCCTGCACCATGGCTTCGCTCTGGCCGGGGGTGATGGCCAGCACGGTGTCGGCGACGACCTTGCCGCCCTCGTCCACGCCCAGGTCGGTGATGAGGCCGGTGAGCGCGATCAGGAACGGCACCACCGCCAGGCAGAGCTGCAACGCCAGCGCCCGGGAGTGGCTGAAGCCGTCGCCGTAGCGGAACCGGATGAACGCGTCCCGCAGCAGGCACCAGCCGCCGTGCCGGCGCAGTGTGTGCCAGGCGTCGTCGGCGGACAGCTCGTTCTCGGCCATCAGCCGGGTCTCGGGGACCAGCTTGGTGCTACTCACGGCGGGCCTCCTCGACCAGGTGCTCACCACGCTCGGCGGCCGCGTCGGCGTCCTCCGCCAGGTCGGGGTGCTCCTCGGGCCGCGGCACGCAGAGCCAGAGCGACTCGGGGCGGATGGTGGCCTTCAGCGACCGGCCCGGCTCGATCAGGTCGCCGTCGAGCTGGCGGGGCTGCGCCCGGGTGCTGGTGATCTCGACCGAGCGGGCCCGGAACACCTCCATCCCGGGCACCCTGTCGCGGCGACGCAGCACCGCCCAGCCCATGGCGAGCCAGTGGCGCAGCGTACGCGGCGTCAGCACCGCCACGTCCAGCCAGCCGTCGTCCGGCTCGGCGTCGGTGAGCAGGCGTACCCCGCCCTGGAGCCGCCCGACGTTCGCGACCAGGACCGAGCGGGCCCGGCGGCGCAGCGGCGGCTTGCCGTCGATGCGCACCGAGACCCGCATCGGCCGGTCGCGCAGGTGCCGGGCGGCGCCCATCACGTACGCCGGCCAGCCGATCCGCTTCTTCGTGGTCTCGGAGGTGGAGTCGAGCATCTGGGCGTCGAAGCCCATCCCGGCCATCACCGCGAAGCACTTGTCGCCGACCACGCCGACGTCGAGGCGGCGCATCCCGCGCTCGACGGCGACCTCCAGCCCGGCGGCCAGGTCGTTCGAGAGGCCGAGGTTGGCGGCCAGCAGGTTGCCGGTGCCCTGGGGCAGTACGGCCAGTGCCACGTCGGTGCCGGCCAGCGCGGTCACGCAGGCCATCACCGTGCCGTCGCCGCCGCAGGCGAAGACGACCTCCGCGCCCGCCTCGACGGCCTGTTCCGCCTGCCCGCGGCCCGGGTCCTCGACTGTCGTCTCGTACCAGGCCGGGGCCGGCCACCCGGCGGCGGCGAGCGCGCCGTCCACGGTGCGGCGGAACTCGTCCAGGTCGGCCACCTTCACCGGGTTGACCACCACTGCCGAGCGCGGGGTGCGGTTCTCCGCGTTCACCGGGCGCTTGTCGTCTTCGCCGTCCACGGCGTCAGTGTGCAGGACACGGGGCGTGACGGCGACCCGGCGCAGCGGGACGTTGCGAGGACCGCAAACAGGTTTGAAACCCGGGTGGCCTCAGATGGCCTCAGGCGGCCTCGCGCAGCGCCGCGTCGACGCGGCGGCGCAGGTCGTCGATGTCCGCGCCGGCCTCGGTCAGCACCACCGCGGCCAGGCCGTTTCCCTCGCGCAGCAGGCCGAGCAGGATGTGTTCGGTGCCGATGTGCCGGTGGCGCAGCCGCAGCGCCTCGCGCAGCGACAGCTCCAGCACCTTCTTGGCGTGGGGCGAGAACGTGCCGTGGTGCGACCCACGACGCCACCACCGGCGCGGACGCGGGGTCGCCTCGCGCAGCGCGTCGGGGCCGAAGGACTCCTCGATCCGGGCCACGATCGCGGCGAGGTCGATGCCGATCTCGCGCAGCGCCGCGGCGTCCGCCGCACCGAGCCCGTCCACGCCCTGAGCGGTGTGGCGGGCCACCGCGGCGCGCAGGGCGTCGGCGTCGACGCCGCCGGCAGCCAGCAGCCGTACCGCCAGGTTGTCGCGGTCGGCGAGCACGCCCAGCAGCAGGTGCTCGGTGCCGACCGGCCGCCTTCCCTCGGTGCGGGCCTCGTCGAGCGCGTGGTGCACCACGGCACGGGCCCGGTCGGTGAATCGTTCGAACATCACGCCTCCCAGCTCTCGCGCACCGCCGGTCGCCCGGCGTGCTTCTTGTGGACCGCCTGCCGGCTGACCTCGAGGGCGTCGGCGATCTCCTGCCACGACCAGCCCTGCCGCCGGGCGTTGTCGACCTGGATCACCTCGAGCCGTTCGAGCAGCCGGCGCAGGGCGAGCACCGCGCGCAGGCCGACCTTGGGGTCGGTGCTGCCGGCGGCCGCCGCGAGTTCCGTCGCTTGACTCATGCTGTCAATGTAGGTTGACACACTCTCGTCTGTCAACCCTGGTTGACAGACGAGGCGGCCTGCCGCTGTCCGGCCCGTCCCGGTGTTAGGTTCCGCTGGTGTTCCGCCGCCGTCCGCTGGACCGGCCGGTCGAGTCCGCGCGCCGGCTCACCGCCGGCCGCCTCACCCTGGAGATCGCCGGCGGCAGCGTGGTCGGGCACCGCTACCCGGAGAACTACGACGTGCTGCACGTCGACCCCGAGCTTCCGCTCGCGGTGGTCTGCGACGGGATGGGCGACGGCCTGGGCAGCCGGGTGGCCGGCACGACCGCCGCGGAGACGTTCGTCGCGCAGGTCCGCGCCGGCTGGCCCGCCGTCGGCGCCGCCGCGCTGCGGGCCGCCGTGGCCGAGACGCAACGGCGGGTACGCCAGGCCGGCGCGGCGCAGTCCGGCCTGACCGGGTGCACGCTCACCGCGCTGGTGATCGAGCCGGACGGCGATCAGGGCTGGCTGGTGCAGCTCGGCGACTCGCGGGCGTACCGGCTGCGCGACGGGCTGCTGGAGCTGGTCACCGTCGACCACACCATGGCCTGGCTCGGCCTGCTGCACGGCTGGTGGCCGGCCGACTCGCCGGAGGCGGCGCGGGCGCGCTACCAGCTGCTGCGCTACGTCGGCCACCCGGACCGGCCCGAGCCGGACCTGCTCGCCGTGCCGCTGCGCCGGGGCGACACCTGGCTGCTGTGCACCGACGGCATCAGCGACCAGCTGGGCTACCACCGGCTGCGTGACCTGCTCTCCGCGCGACGCGACCCGGCGCGCACCGCCGAGGCCCTGCTCGCCGCCAGCCTGGACGAGGGCGGCGAGGACAACGCCACAGCCGTCGTGCTGCGCGTACACCCGGCGCTGCCCGCCCCGCGCTGACCGCCAGTTCCGCCGACCCGCTCCGGCGCACCCGGTCCCACGACTACGGTGGGTGAAAAGCAGGGGTCGGGAGGTGAGCCGGGGTGGCCGCACCCAGCCACGGCGCGGTGGTGGTCGGCGTCGGCCGGTCCGAGGCCGATCTGACAGTGGTCCGCACGGCCGCCGCCGAGGCCGCCGCCCATGACCGGCCGCTGCACCTGCTGCACGCGTTCAACTGGGCCACGACGCCCGGTCCCGCCCCGGCCGGCGGCACCCGCACGGACGCGGAGAACGTGCTGGAGCACGCCGGACAGGTCGTCGCCGAGTGCGCGCCGCAGGTGCCGGTCAGCGGCCGGATCGTCGAGGGCTCTCCGGTCGAGGCGCTGCTACGGGTCGCCGACACCGCGTTCCTGATCGCGCTCGGTGACGGGGGCATGTCCGCCCATCCGGACCGCGTACCTGCCGACACGCCGGCCGTGGACGTGGCCGCCCGGGCCGGCTGCCCGGTGCTGGTCGGGCGCACCGAGCCCGCCCCGCCCGGCCCGCTGCTCGTCGGCTTCGACGGGTCGCCCAGTTCGCAGGCCGCCCTCGGTTACGCCTTCGACTGCGCGCAACACCGCGGCGCCCGCCTGCTCGCCGTCCGGGTGATCGAGCCGGAGGCCGGCGACCGCGACGACGGGCGGCTGGAGGAGGCGGTCACCCGGACGGCCCTGCGGTACCCCCGCGTCGCCGCCGACTGCGAGACCGTCCACGGTGACCCGAAGTCCGTCCTGCTCGACCGGTCCCGCGCGGCGCAGCTCGCGGTGGTGGCCGCCTGGGGAGACGGGCCGATAGGGTCCACTCTGGGCGCGGTCAGCCAGTCCCTGCTCTACCACTCGCCGGCCCCGCTGATCGTCGTACGGGGAGTCGCCGCGGACGCCGGGGACGGGTCATGACGCCCGCGCGAGGCGGGACCTACGGCCCTGACCGGCGACCCCCGACGGGGGCGACGCTGGACGCGCCGGGGAAGAAGATGTGGTCCCTGAGTGGCAGCCGACCCCGAGCCACGAGAGGCTAAGGCAGCATGGACACCGCGGTGAACCTGCACAGCCCCCTGACCGAAGACGAGTTGCGCCGGCTGGACGCCTACTGGCGCGCGGCGAACTACCTGACCGTCGGCCAGATCTATCTGCTCGACAACCCGCTGCTGCGCGAACCACTCAAGCCCGAGCACGTCAAGCCGCGTCTGCTGGGCCACTGGGGCACCAGCCCCGGGCTCAACCTGCTCTACACGCACCTCAACCGGGTCATCGTGAACCGGGATCTGTCCGCCATCTTCGTCACCGGCCCGGGCCACGGCGGCCCGGCGCTGGTGGCGAACACCTGGCTGGAGGGCACCTACAGCGAGCTGTACCACAGCATCCCCCGGGACGAGACCGGCATGCAGCGGCTGTTCCGGCAGTTCTCCTTCCCGGGCGGCATCCCGAGCCACGTGGCGCCGGAGGTGCCGGGTTCGATCCACGAGGGCGGCGAGCTGGGGTACGCGCTGAGCCACGCGTACGGCGCCGCGTTTGACAACCCGGACCTGCTCGTGGCCTGCGTGATCGGCGACGGCGAGGCGGAGACCGGCCCGCTGGCCGGGAGCTGGCTGTCGAACGTGTTCCTCAACCCGGCCCGCGACGGCGCGGTGCTGCCGATCCTGCACCTCAACGGCTACAAGATCGCCAACCCGACGGTGCTGGACCGGATCCCCGGCGAGGACCTGCGGGACATGATGCGCGGCTTCGGCTACGAGCCGTACGTGGTCGAGGGCGACGACCCGGCGACCGTGCACCAGCTGCTGGCCGCGACACTCGACCGGGCGGTCGACGAGATCGCGGCGATCCAGCGCCGGGCCCGCTCCGGCGAGCACGTCGAGCGCCCCCGCTGGCCGATGATCATCCTGCGGACGCCGAAGGGCTGGACCGGTCCGTCCCGGGTCGACGGCAAGCAGGTCGAGGGCACGTTCCGCGCCCACCAGGTGCCGATCTCCCAGGTCCGGGACAACCCGGAGCACCTGGCCGAGCTGGAGCGCTGGCTGCGCAGCTACCGGCCGGAGGAGCTGTTCGACGCCACCGGCGGCCCGGTCGCCGAGGTGGCGGAGCAGCCGCCGACGGGTGACCGCCGGATGAGCGCCAACCCGGTCGCGAACGGCGGCCGGCTGCTGCGCAACCTGGAGCTGCCGGACTTCCGCGACTACGCGGTCGACGTGCCGACGCCGGGTGAGCCGATGGCCGGCGCGACGGGCGTGCTCGGTCCCTGGGTCCGCGACGTGATCGCGCGCAACCCGGAGACGTTCCGCCTGTTCGGCCCGGACGAGGTCGCCTCGAACCGGCTCGGTGCGGCGTTCGAGGTGACCGACCGCGCGTTCGTGGGCGCCGAGGTGCCCGGCGACGACCACCTCTCCCCCGACGGCCGGGTGATGGAGGTGCTCTCCGAGCACCTGTGCCAGGGCTGGCTGGAGGGTTACCTGCTGACCGGCCGGCACGGCATCTTCACCAGCTACGAGGCGTTCATCCACATCGTCGACTCGATGGTCAACCAGCACGCCAAGTGGCTGAAGGTGACCCGGAACATCCCGTGGCGGGAGCCGGTGGCGTCGCTGAACTACCTGCTGTCCAGCCACGTGTGGCGCCAGGACCACAACGGCTTCTCGCACCAGGATCCGGGCTTCATCGACCACGTGGTGAACAAGAAGGCCGAGGTGGTCCGGGTCTACCTGCCGCCGGACGGCAACACGCTGCTGTCCACGATGGACCACTGCCTGCGCAGCCGGCAGTACATCAACGTGGTGGTGGCCGGCAAGCAGCCCGCGCCGAACTGGCTGACCATGGACCAGGCGATCCAGCACTGCCGCCGCGGCCTGGGCATCTGGGACTGGGCCAGCAGCGACGAGGGCAGCGAGCCGGACGTCGTGCTCGCCTGCGCCGGCGACGTGCCGACGCTGGAGACGCTCGCCGCCGTCGACCTGCTGCGCTGCCACCTGCCGGACCTGAAGGTGCGCCTCGTCAACGTGGTCGACCTGATGCGCCTGCAGCCGCCGTCGGAGCACCCGCACGGCCTGCCGGACAACGAGTTCGACACCATCTTCACCCGCGACAAGCCGGTGATCTTCGCGTACCACGGCTACCCGTGGCTGATCCACCGGCTCACCTACCGCCGGACCAACCACGAGAACCTGCACGTGCGCGGCTACAAGGAGGAGGGCACCACCACGACGCCGTTCGACATGGTGATGCTCAACGACCTGGACCGCTTCCACCTGGTCATCGACGTGATCGACCGGGTGCCGGGGCTGCGGTCGCGCGCCGCGCACCTGCGCCAGGACATGGTGGACGCCCGCCAGGCCTGCCGCGACTACACCCGCCGCTACGGCGAGGACGACCCCCGGGTCGCCGAGTGGCGCTGGATCCGCGAGAACGACCCGGCTGTGAGGAGTGGCGAATGAGCGGCGAGGAGATCCTGGTCGGCTACGACGGGTCCGCCGACGCGGCGATCGCCCTGAACTGGGCGCTGGACGAGGCGGGCCGTTCGGGGCGGCCGGTACGCCTGGCGTACGTCTTCGAGTGGCTGACGGTGACCGGCTGGATCGGCCCCGGCGTGGCACCCGGCGTGTGGCCGGACGAGGCGGCCCGGCAGCAGGTCGACGAACTGGTCCGCAAGGCGGCGGCGGACGCCGCCGCCGACCGGCCGGGCCTGACCGTGCACGGCGAGGTGTTCGACGGGCCGCCCGCGCTGGTGCTCCAGGAGCGGTCCGCCGACGCCGGGATGCTGGTGCTCGGCAGCCGGGGCCACGGCGGCTTCGGCGGGCTGCTCGCCGGTTCCACGGCGGTCTCGGTCACCGCGCACGCCCACTGCCCGGTGGTGGTGGTCCGCGACGGCCAGGCCGCCACGTCCGGGCCGGTGGTGGCCGGCTCGGACGGCTCGGAGTCGGCGCTGCGGGCGCTCGGCTTCGCCGTCGAGCGGGCCGCCCAGCGGGACGTGCCGCTGCGGGTGCTGCGGGCCTGGGAGCCGCCGGGCGACAGGTGGGTGCCGCCGGACTTCGACCCGGAGCAGATCGCCGCGAGCGAGCGGGCCGCCGCCGAGGCGGAGCTGGCGCCGTGGCGGGAGAGCTTCCCCGACGTCCCGGTCGAGATCGAGGCCGTCCCCGGCAGCGCGTCCGCGCTGCTGGTGGAGGCGAGCCGGTCGGCGCAGCTGGTGGTGGTCGGCAGCCGGGGCCGCGGTGGCCTGCGCGGCATGCTGCTCGGCTCGGTCAGCCAGCAGCTCATCCAGCACTCGCACTGCCCCGTCGCAGTGGTACGCGAGCGCTGACTCAGCGGCCGGGCGCGGTCGATCCGTCCTCCGGGTTGAGCGAGAAGTAGTCCTCCTCCTCCTGGGCCAGATGCAGGCGCAGCACCGCGTCCAGGCCGTAGAGCGCGGCCAGCAGGTCGGGCACCTCGTCACGGCGCAGCCGGCCGTCCGGCTGCGCCGTGAGGTGCCCGCCGATCCGCTCCACCAGCCGGACGATCTCCACGTGCGCCCGGCTCATCGTGGAGGTCGCCTCGTCGCTGCCGAGCGGACCGGCCAGCGCCGGGTAGAGCTGCCGGTCCTCGGCCGCCTCGTGCGGCAGCACCTCGTCGACCAGACGCCGGTGCACCTCCCGCAGCGCCGGCAGGCACGCCGGGTCGTCCGGGCGGGTCGCCACCATGTCGGCGGTGTCCCGCAGCGCCGCCAGCACGTCGCGCACGCCGCCGTGCTCGCCCGCGTACCGGTCGATCAGCTCGACGGTGTGCTGGGGCAGATCCCGCCGCCGCAGGCCGCCGCCGAGCGCGCGCAGCGCGTTGAGGATCACCAGGACGTCGATGCCCTCCTGGAGGAACGCGCCGGCCACCGGGGGCAGCCGGCCCGCGGCGGCCACCAGCATCGCCAGCACCGCCAGGCCCATCCCGACGCTGGCGCTCTGCACCGCGATGCGGCGGGCGTACCGGGCGATCTCGACCGCGTCGGCGAGCCGGTCCAGCCGGTCCACGGTGAGCACCGCGTCGGCCACGTCCGCCGAGGCGGTCGCCCCGGTCGCGCCCATCGCCACCCCGACGTGCGCCTCGGCCAGCGCCGGGGCGTCGTTCACGCCGTCGCCGACCATCACTGTCACCGCGTGCGCCGACTCCTCGCGTACCCGCTCGGCCTTCTCCTGCGGCGAGCACCGCGCGATCACGTCGTCCACGCCCACGACCTGCGCCACCTGCCGGGCCGTGCCCGGCCGGTCGCCGGTGACCATGACCAGCCGGGTGAGGCCCGCCTCGCGCAGCCGCCGCACGGTCCGGCGGGCGTCCGGCCGGACCGGGTCCTCCAGCAGGATCGCGCCGAGCGGCCCGTGGTCGTCGCTGACCCACACCGCGGAACGCCCGGCCCGTTCGGCGCGCTCACCGACCCGGCCCGCCCACTCCGGCGGTTCCCCGGCGAGCTGCCCGACGTGCACCATCCGCCCGTCGACGCGCCCGCTCACCCCGTGCCCCGGCTCCTCGGTGACCTGCGTCGGCTCGGCCAGCGGCAGCCCCCGCTCGCGGGCCTGCCGGACCAGCGCGGCGGCCAGCACGTGCGGGGAGAGCTGCTCGACCGAGGCGGCCAGGCGCAGCACGTCGTCCCGGTCACCGCCCGGCGCCACCACCACCTCGGCCGCCCGGGGCCGGCCCGCGGTGAGCGTGCCGGTCTTGTCCAGCAGGAGGGTACGGGCGCGGCCGAGCTGTTCCAGCGACCCGCCGTCACGGACCAGCACACCGCGGCGGGCCACCCGGGACAGCCCGGAGACCACGGCGATCGGGGTGGCCAGCAGCAGCGGGCACGGGGTGGCCACCACCAGCACCGCCACCGCCCGGAGGAACTCGCCGGACAGCAGCCACGCCAGCCCGGCCAGCACCAGCGTGAACGGCACGAACGCGGCGGCGTACCGGTCGGCCAGCCGTACCATCGGCGCCTTGCGGGCCGTCGCCTCGCCGGCCAGGCGGACGATGCCGGCGTAGGTGCTCTCCGCCGCGTTGCGGCGCGCCCGCAGCCCGAAGCCGGCGCCCGCGTTCACGACGCCGCTGGCCACCTCCTCCCCGGCCGCGCGGGTGACCAGCTGCGACTCGCCTGTGACCACCGACTCGTCGAGCGTGGCCGCCTCCTCGACCACGCCGTCCACAGGCACCACGTCGCCCGGCCCGACCACGAGGCGGTCCCCCACCGCCACGCGGTCCAGCGGCACCACCTCGATCGCGCCGTCCGGGGTGCGCCGACGGGCCTGCCGGGGCGCCCGTTCCAGCAGCGCCCGCAGGTCGCGGGTGGCGCGACGCTGGGCGTACTCCTCCAGCGCCCGGCCGGTGGCGACCATCACCGCGATCACGGCGCCGGCCAGGTACTCCCGCACCAGCAGCGCGCCGAGCAGCGCCAGCACCGCGATGACGTCCACCCCGAACTGCCGCAGCCACAACTGGCGCAGCGTCGTCCAGGCCGCCGGCACCAGAGCGACCACCGTGACCGCCGCCCAGACCAGCCGGGCGGCGTCGTGCGCGCCGGCGAACCACAGCGCCGCCCCGGCCAGCACCGCCACCGTGAGCAGCACCAGCGGCGCCCACTCGGCCCACGCCCACCGCCGGGCGCGGGCCGGCTGCTCGGGTACGCACTCGCGTGGCTCGGTTCCCACGTGTGGATCGTCTCAGTCCCGGCGTGGGGCGGCGGGGCGACACGGGTAATCCGGCCCTGCGGGGCGGCCGGGCATGCCCGAGGATGGAGCGGCATCCCCACCCGGGCATCCCGGGCGTGGGGCACGATGGGGAAAACAGGAAAGGTCGTGACGATGAGCCACGAGACGCCGGCCGGCGATCGCCCGTTGACCACCGCGCTCGCGGAGGCCGCCGGAATGGCCGGCCACGCCCCCTCGGTGCACAACACGCAGCCGTGGCACTGGACGGTCCTGCCCGACGCGCTGGAGCTGCGGGTGGTCCGCGAACGGCACCTCAGCGCCCTCGACCCGGAAGGGCACCTGCTGGTGGTGAGCTGCGGCGCCGCGCTGCACCACGCCCGGGTGGCGCTGGCCGCCGAGGGCTGGACCCCGGTGGTGGAACGGCTGCCCGACCCGAAGGAACCCGACCTGCTGGCCCGGATCACCACCCTCAAGCACACCGGCGCCGACGCCGACGCCATGCGCGTCGTGCAGTGCATGCAGGTGCGGCACACCGACCGGCGGCCGGTCAGCGACGAGCCGATCCCCACCGCCGCGCTGAACGACATCGACCGGGCCGCCACGCTGGAGGGGGTGAACCTGCAACTGCTCGACGACACCCAGAAGATCCAGCTCGCCGGCGCCGCCCAGCAGGCCGCCGCCGTCGAGGCGGACAGCCCGGAACTGCGCGAGGAGCTGGCCTACTGGACCAGCCGGGCCGGCACCGGCACCGGGCTGCCGCCGGAGGTGCTGCCCGAGCAGGCGCCGCAGACGACCGTTCCGGCCCGCGACTTCGGCCGCGCCGGCTCGCTGCCGATCGGTCCCGGCCACGACAAGACCGCCGTGTACGGAATCCTGTGGGGCTCCGACGACGAGACGCTGAGCTGGCTGCGGGCCGGTGAGGCGCTCTCCGCCGCCTGGCTCACCGCCACCCGGCACGGGGTGTCGCTGGTGCCGCTGTCCGGAGTGGTGGAGGTCGAGAGCACCCGCGAGGTGCTGCGGCAGATGCTCGCCGGCCTGGGGTTCCCGTACATCAGCATGCGGCTCGGCCTGGCCGACCCGAACCACGCCGGGCCGCCGCACACGCCCCGGCTGGACGTCGCCCAGACGGTCGACACCTCGGCGGTCCGCGACCGTCTCGCCTGACCGGTCTCGATCACGGCGGTCACCGGGCGATACCATCGCCGGGTGGCCGCCGCACCCCAGTCCCCGCACGAGCACGTCGCGCCGTCGCTCGGGCTGACCCCGCTGTCCCGCGTCCGCCTCGACGAACTGCTCCAGGAGATGCTCGACCGCGTCGGTGAGGTGGTGACCAGCCGCGAGCGGCTACGGGCCCTGCTGGACGCGGTCGTCGGCATCGGGTCCGACCTCGATCTGCGCAGCACGCTGCAGCGGATCGTGCAGTCGGCGTGCGAGCTGGCCGGCGCCCGCTACGGCGCGCTCGGCGTGATCGGTCCGGACCGCATGCTGCACGACTTCATCGTCCACGGCATCGGCCCCGAGCTGCACGCGAAGATCGGCGAGCTGCCGCACGGGCGGGGCGTGCTCGGCCTGCTCATCGACGAGCCGAAGCCGCTCCGCATGCCGGACATCACCAAGCACCCCAAGTCGTACGGCTTCCCGCCGAACCACCCGCCCATGCACAGCTTCCTCGGCGTGCCGGTGCGCATCCGCGACCACGTCTGGGGCAACCTCTACCTGGCCGAGAAGCAGGGCGCGGCCGAGTTCACCGAGGACGACGAGGAGATCGTGGTCGCGCTGGCCGCCGCGGCCGGCGTGGCGATCGAGAACGCCCGCCTCTACGCGCTGGCGCACCGCCGCGAACGCTGGCTGGCCGCCGCCGCGGAGATCACCTCCGTGCTGCTCGGTGAGGTACGCCGGACCGACGCGCTGACGCTGGTGGCCCGCCGCGCCCGTGAGGTCGCCGAGGCCGAACTGGCCCTGGTGCTGCTCTACGACGAGGACGAGGCCCAGTTCACCGTCGAGGTGGTCGACGGCGCCGACCCGGTCACCCGGGAACTGGTCGGCGCGGTGCTGCCGGCCGCCGAGACCAGCTTCGCCGCGTCCGTCACGCAGGGCCGCCACGACCAGGTCGACGACCTCGCCGCCGCGGCGCCCTGGCCCCGGCCGGTGGTCGCCGGGCCGGCCGTGGTGTCCCCGCTCGCCGCCGCCGACGCGCTGCACGGCGTCCTGGTGATCGGCTACCGGCCCGACCACGGGCCCGCAGCCGACGACGACCTCGCCCTGCTCGCCAGCTTCGCCGGGCAGGCCGCGCTGGCCATGGAACGGGCCCGCGGGCAGGAGGAGCGGGAACTGCTGGTGGTCCTGGAAGACCGCGAGCGCATCGCCCGCGACCTGCACGACGTGGTGATCCAGCGGCTGTTCGCCACCGGCCTGCAACTGCAGAGCGGCGCGATGAACGCCCGCCCGGAGGCGGCCAAGCGGATCAACCAGGCGGTCGACGACCTGGACGCCACCATCCGCGACATCCGCCGCACCATCTTCGAGCTGCGTACCCCGATGAGCGCGGCGCTGCGCACCGAGCTCCGCGAGGCGATCGAGGTGGCCGCCGAGTCGCTCGGCTACCGGCCGGACCTGGAACTGGTCGGCCCGATCGACAGCGCCGTCCCCGAAGACCTGCGCCCCGAACTCACCGCCGTGCTGCGCGAGGCGCTGTCCAACGCTGTACGCCACGCGCAGGCCGACCGGGTGTCGGTGCGCGTACGCGTCGACGCCGGCCGGGTCGAGATCACCGTCACCGACGACGGTGTCGGCTGCGACCCGGAGGCGGCCCGCAGCGGACTGGTCAACCTGCGGGAGCGGGCCGAGCGGCTGGGCGGCGAGTTCTCGCTGCGCCGGGCCGAGCCGCGCGGCACCGAGGTGCGCTGGAGCGTCCCGCTCGACTGAGGAGCCGTCAGGTGTTCTTGCCGAGCAGGCGGGTGGCCAGCACCGCCGCCTGGGTACGCCGCTCCAGACCCAGCTTGGCGAGCACGCTGGAGACGTAGTTCTTCACCGTCTTCTCGGCGAGGAACATCTTCCCGGCGATCTCCCGGTTGGTGAGCCCCTCCGCCACGTACTCCAGGATCCGCCGCTCCTGCTCGGTGAGCGACTTCAGCTCCCGCGGCTGCTCCACGCCGCTGCGGATGCGCTCCAGCACGCGGGTGGTGATCGCCGGGTCGAGCAGCGACTGCCCCGCCGCCACCCGGCGGACCGCGTCCACCAGGTCCGTGCCGCGGATCTGCTTGAGCACGTACCCGGCGGCACCCGCCATGATCGCCGCGAACAACGCCTCGTCGTCCTCGTACGAGGTGAGGATGAGCCCCTTGATCGAGGAGTCCACGGCGCGGACGTCCCGGCACACGTCGATGCCGTTGCCGTCGGGCAGCCGGGCGTCGAGGATCGCCACGTCGGGGCGCAGCGCCGGGATGCGGCGCGTCGCCTCCTGGGCCAGGCCGGACTCGCCGACCACCTCGATGTCGCCGCTGCTCTGGAGCAGGTCGGCAAGGCCACGACGGACGACCTCGTGGTCGTCGAGCAGGAACACCCGGATCATCCGTCCTTTCTACCCGCTTTCCCGCCCCCGTAGCACGGGTCGAAAGTCCCGACCTGCCCGCGCCGGCCGGGACCGACGGCCGGGCCCAGGTGGGGACCTCCGGCCCTGCTCACCGCGCCGCCCGCTGACGCACCGTAGTGGTGTACCCGGCCGGGGAAGCCGGCGCCGCACGAGAGGGAGCACCACCATGACGACCGAATACACCGGCGAGCAACTGCGGGCCGCGGTCGCCGACGCGGTCCGGGCACCGTCGCTGCACAACACCCAGCCGTGGCGGTTCCGGCTCGTCGACGGCGGCATCGAGGTGTCCGTCGACCCGCTGCGCGGCCTGCCCGCCACCGACCCGACCGGCTGGGGCACGCGCATCGCCGCCGGGGCGGCGCTGTTCAACCTGCGGCTGGCACTCGCCGTCGCGGGCACCCCGGCCACTGTGCGGCTGCGCCCGTACCCCGCCGACCCGGACGTCGTGGCCCGGCTGGTGCCGGACGTGCCGCGCCGCCCCACCCCGATCGAGCAGAGCCTGCACGGGGCGATCAGCCACCGGTTCAGCAACCGCGCGCCGTTCTGGCCCGACCCGGTGCCGGCCGAGGCCCGCTGGCGGCTCGGCGAGGCGGCCCGCGCCGAGCAGTGCTGGCTGGAACTGGTGATCGGCACCAGCGCCGTCAACGCCGTCGCCGAGGTCGCCCGCAGCGCCCACCGCGTGCTGGAACGCGACCCCGCGTACGTGGCCGAACGGGCCGAGTGGATCCGCTCCGAGCCGGCCCCGGACGGCGTGCCCGCCGGCGCCGGCGGACCGCAGAGCGAGCCGCAGGACCTGCTGCCCCAGCGCGGCTTCGGCGGACGCAACCGCGCCCCCGGCCGCGACTTCGAGCCGGAGCCGCTGGTCGCGGTGCTCGGTTCGGCCGGCAACACCTCGGCCGACCAGATCCTCGCCGGGCAGGCGCTGCAGCGGGTGCTGCTCACCGCCACCGACGCCGGGCTGAGCGTGTCGATGCTGTCCCAGCCGATCGAGGTGCCCGCCGCACGCGAGGCGCTGCGGATGTCGCTGGGCCGGTTCGGCACCCCGCAGATGGTGATGCGGATCGGGTACGGCCAGCCCGGTCGCGCCACCCCCCGCCGCCCTGTCGAGGAGGTGCTGGACCTGCCGGTCGCGTCGGCCTGACCCGTACCCCTCCGCAGGTCAGGCCGACACGCTCCCTCCGCCTGCCCGCGCGGCCCTCGCTCCGGCCGCCCGTGCGGGCGGCCTGTCCCGGTCAGGCCGGGAGCGCGGCCAGCAGGGTGGCCTCCCGCTCCGGTGCCAGGCCGACCGGGGCGCGCGCCGGACGCCCCGCGCGGTCCGGCACGCGCCCCACCTCGCGCAGCCACCGCCAGGTGTCGGCGACCGTCTCGGTCACCGGCCGACAGACCAGCCCCGCCGCGTACGCGCGTTCCACGTCCCGCTCCTGCAACCAGCGGTACTCGTGCCCGCGCGGAATCCACACCGGCAGGTCGTTCCACGGCTCCACCCCGGCGGCCAGGATCGGCTCCGGCGCGGTCCACCGCAGCGTCGCGTCCGACCCGGTCGCGGCCACCGCCGCGTCGAGCAGGTCACCCATCGTCGCGTGCCCGGTGCGACCCACCACGTTGTACGCCCCGCCGACGCCCTCGGCACCCCGGTCCAGCAGCCAGGTCGCCAGGTCACGGACGTCCACGTACTGGATCGGCAGGTCACGCGGCCCCGGTGCCAGCACGTCCCCGCCCCGGGCGATCCGGTTCAGCCACCACGGCAACCGCCCGATGTCCTCCCCCGGCCCCAGGATCAGCCCGGCGCGCGCCAGCAGCGCCCGGTGACCGAACACCCGCGTCGCGGCGAGTTCCCCGCCGGCCTTGTTCGCCGGGTAGTCACCGTCCTCGGCGTCCGCGTCGGCCGGCACTGTGGGCGCCTCCTCGCCGCTGCCGGGCGCGACGGGTGACGCATATACCGATCCGCTGGACACGTAGACGTAGTGCGCCACCGCGTCTTCCAGCGCCGACGCCGCGTCCCGTACCGCCCGGGGCGCGCCGTCCCAGGTGTCCACCACCAGATCCCACTCGCCGCCGGTGAGCGCGGCCAGCCCGTCCGGCGCGGTCCGGTCACCCCGCAACCGGTGTACGCCGTCCGGCACCCGCCCGTGCACACCGCGGTTGAACACTGTCACCTGCCAGTCGCGGCGTACCGCCTCGGTCACGACCGCACCACCGACAAAGCCCGTACCGCCAAGCATCAGGAGTCGCATAGGTCCCAGCGTGCCGCCGCCCGTCGGGTACGTCTGCCCTGTTTCACGGTCAGCGGATCTGCCAACGGCAGAACCCCGCCTCCCGTCACTGCGGGC